>NZ_CP058648.1:3015000-3257581 GCF_018141405.1 Serpentinicella alkaliphila | reverse complement strand
AAAAAAAGGTCTTTGAAAACTAAACAGTATAGAAAGCCAGAAGAAAAAAAGCATCAAAAAGATGCAACTCAGAAATTTTTAATTAAGAGTTTGATCCTGGCTCAGGATGAATCGTCAGGTGGCGTGCCTAACACATGCAAGTCGAGCGAGGAGGAGGAAGCTTGCTTCCAAATCCTAGCGGCGGACGGGTGAGTAACGCGTGGGCAACCTACCCTATGCAGGGGGATAACATTGGGAAACCAGTGCTAATACCGCATAAAGCCGAGAAGGGGCATCCCTAAATGGTCAAAGAACTTCGCTGTAGGATGGGCCCGCGTCTGATTAGTTAGTTGGTAAGGTAATGGCTTACCAAGACGATGATCAGTAGCCGACCTGAGAGGGTGACCGGCCACACTGGAACTGAGACACGGTCCAGACTCCTACGGGAGGCAAAGAGTGGGGAATATTGCACAATGGGGAAACCCTGATGCAAAGAACGCCGCGTGAGCGAAGAAGGCCTTCGGGTCGTAAAGCTCTGTCCTAAGGGAAGATAATGACGGTACCTTAGGAGGAAGCCCCGGCTAACTACGTGCCAGCAGCCGCGGTAATACGTAGGGGGCAAGCGTTATCCGGAATCACTGGGCGTAAAGGGTGCGTAGGCGGCCAAACAAGTCAGGGGTGAAAGGCTACGGCTCAACCGTAGTAAGCCTTGAAACTGTTTGGCTTGAGTGCAGGAGAGGAGAGTGGAATTCCTAGTGTAGCGGTGAAATGCGTAGATATTAGGAGGAACACCAGTGGCGAAGGCGACTCTCTGGACTGTAACTGACGCTGAGGCACGAAAGCGTGGGGAGCAAACAGGATTAGATACCCTGGTAGTCCACGCCGTAAACGATGAGTGCTAGGTGTTGGAGGAGACCTTCAGTGCCGGAGCTAACGCATTAAGCACTCCGCCTGGGAGTACGCTCGCAAGAGTGAAACTCAAAGGAATTGACGGGCCCGCACAAGCAAAGCGGAGCATGTGGTTTAATTCGAAGCAACGCGAAGAACCTTACCTGGACTTGACATCCTTTAGACAGAACCTACAACCTATTCTTTCGGAGACTGAAGTGACAGGTGGTGCATGGTTGTCGTCACTCGTGTCGTGAGATGTTGGGTTAAGTCCCGCAACGAGCGCAACCCTTATCTTTAGTTGCCAAAGACTTAGGGTGGGCACTCTAGAGAGACTGCCGGGGATAACTCGGAGGAAGGTGGGGATGACGTCAAATCATCATGCCCCTTATGTTCAGGGCTACACACGTGCTACAATGGCCGATACAAAGGGCAGCAAGAGAGTGATCTTAAGCAAATCCCATAAAGTCGGTCCCAGTTCGGATTGTGGGCTGAAACTCGCCCACATGAAGCTGGAGTTGCTAGTAATCGCGAATCAGAATGTCGCGGTGAATGCGTTCCCGGGTCTTGTACACACCGCCCGTCACACCATGGGAGTCGGAAGCACCCGAAGCCAGCTACTTAACCAGAAATGGAGAGAGTCAAGCGAAGGTGAAGTCGATGACTGGGGTGAAGTCGTAACAAGGTAGCCGTATCGGAAGGTGCGGCGGATCACCTCCTTTCTAAGGAGAAAAGCTTCTATACTTTTAGTTTTGAGAGACCTTCGATGAAGGTTTTTTCAAAAAGAAGTAATTTAATATGAAGCTCAAATCGCCGGTATTACAAACTACACCAAATTAAAATTTGGGTAAGTTGTAACATGGGGGCGTAGCTCAGTTGGGAGAGCACCTGCCTTGCAAGCAGGGGTCAGGAGTTCGACTCTCCTCGTCTCCACCACAAACAAATGCCATCAAGTACCAATTGACATGAAGATAAAAAGATGGTAATATAGTATTCCGGCCAAAAGGCAGGAAGAACAAGTGTTCTTTGAAAACTGCAAAGTGAGAAATAAAGTTAAGTAAAGAAATTTACAAGCATCTTTTAAAGGTCAAGCTAGTAAGGGCAAAGGGAGGATGACTTGGCACCAGGAGCCGAAGAAGGACGTGGTAAGCTGCGAAAAGCTACGGGGAGCCGCAAGCAGGCAAAGATCCGTAGATGTCCGAATGGGGAAACCCACTTGAAGTAATATTCAAGTATCTGCTAGTGAATAAATAGCTAGTAGAGGGGATACCAGGGGAACTGAAACATCTAAGTACCCTGAGGAGTAGAAAGAAAAATCGATTCCCTAAGTAGTGGCGAGCGAAAAGGGATAAGCCCAAACCGAAAGTTTACTTTCGGGGTTGAGGACATAGCAAAAAAGGAGAGGTATCGTAGTAGAAGATGACTGGAAAGTCAGGCCAAAGAGGGTAAAAGCCCCGTATACGAAACGAGAAGACTCTAAGCTATGATCCAGAGTACCACGGGACACGTGAAACCCTGTGGGAAGCAGGGGACCACCCCCAAGGCTAAATACTACCTGGTGACCGATAGCGCATAGTACCGTGAGGGAAAGGTGAAAAGAACCCCGGGAGGGGAGTGAAATAGAACCTGAAACCCTTTGCTTACAAGTCGGGGAGCACGTTAAAGTGTGACCGCGTACTTTTGTAGAACGGGCCAACGAGTTATGATATGTAGCAAGGTTAAGGACTAAAGGTCCGGAGCCGAAGCGAAAGCGAGTCTTAATAGGGCGAAAGTTGCATGTCATAGACCCGAAACCGAGCGACCTACCCATGGGCAGGATGAAGCGGAAGTAAAATTTCGTGGAGGTCCGAACCAATTGACGTTGAAAAGTCACTGGATGACCTGTGGGTAGAGGTGAAATTCCAATCGAGCTCGGAGATAGCTGGTTCTCGCCGAAATAGCTTTAGGGCTAGCCTCGATTAAATGAGTTACGGAGGTAGAGCACTGAATGACCTAGGCCTTCACCGGTTACCAAAGTCTATCAAACTCCGAATGCCGTAAACTTAAGATCGGGAGTCAGACTACGAGTGATAAGATCCGTGGTCAAGAGGGAAAGAGCCCAGACCATCACTAAGGTCCCAAAGTATACGTTAAGTGGAAAAGGATGTGGGATTGCATAGACAACCAGGATGTTGGCTTAGAAGCGACCATACATTTAAAGAGTGCGTAATAGCTCACTGGTCGAGTGATCCTGCGCCGAAAATGTCCGGGGCTCAAACGTATCACCGAAGCTATGGATGTAGAAATACATGGTAGGCGAGCGTTCTATGTGGGTAGAAGCTATACCGGAAGGAGTAGTGGACTGCATAGAAGTGAGAATGTTGGCATGAGTAGCGAGAGGCAGGTGAGAATCCTGCCCGTCGAAAGCCTAAGGTTTCCTGAGGAAGGTTCGTCCGCTCAGGGTAAGTCGGACCTAAGCCGAGGCCAAGTGGCGTAGGTGATGGACAACAGGTTGAAATTCCTGTACCACCAAGAATCGTTTGAGAGAAGGGGGACACAGGAGGATAGGTCAAGCGCACCGTTGGTTGAGTGCGTCTAAGCAGGTAGGGAGAAAAGGCAGGCAAATCCGCTTTTTCATAGATCCCGAGATGTGATGGGGAGCGAAAAATAAGTAGCGAAGTGACTGAATCCAAACTGTCGAGAAAAGCCTCTATCGAGATTTAAGGTGCCCGTACCGCAAACCGACACAGGTAGGCGAGGAGAGAATCCTAAGACGAACGGGAGAAGCATTGTTAAGGAACTCGGCAAAATGACCCCGTAACTTCGGGAGAAGGGGTGCCGGATGTGTGAAGGCTTCGCGCCGTAAGCATAACCCGGCCGCAGAGAATAGGTCCAAGCGACTGTTTAGCAAAAACATAGGTCTCTGCTAAGTCGAAAGACGACGTATAGGGCCGACGCCTGCCCGGTGCTTTGAAGGTTAAGGGGAAGTGTTAGGGTTAAGCTCGAAGCACAGAACTTAAGCCCCAGTAAACGGCGGCCGTAACTATAACGGTCCTAAGGTAGCGAAATTCCTTGTCGGGTAAGTTCCGACCCGCACGAAAGGCGTAACGATTTGGACGCTGTCTCAACAATGCACCCGGTGAAATTGTAATACCAGTGAAGATGCTGGTTACCCGCGACAGGACGGAAAGACCCCGTGGAGCTTTACTGCAACTTGACATTGGATTTTGATACTACATGTACAGAATAGGTGGGAGACTAAGATACTAGGACGCCAGTCTTGGAGGAGTCGACGTTGGGATACCACTCTTGTATTATTGAAGTTCTAACCATGAGCCATGATCTGGTTTTGGGACACTGTCAGGTGGGCAGTTTGACTGGGGCGGTCGCCTCCTAAAGAGTAACGGAGGCGCTCAAAGGTTTTCGGACGGTCGGAAATCGTGCGAAGAGTGTAAAGGCAGAAGGGAGCTTGATTGCGAGACAAACAGGTCGAGCAAGGACGAAAGTCGGACTTAGTGATCCGGTGGTGCCAACCGAGTGGAAGGGCCATCGCTCAACGGATAAAAGCTACCCCGGGGATAACAGGCTTATCTCCCCCAAGAGTCCACATCGACGGGGAGGTTTGGCACCTCGATGTCGGCTCATCACATCCTGGGGCTGAAGTAGGTCCCCAAGGGTTGGGCCGTTCGCCCATTAAAGTGGTACGCGAGCCGGGTTCAGAACGTCGTGAGACAGTTCGGTCCCTATCCGTCGCGGGCGCAGGAAATTTGAGAGGAGCCGTCCTTAGTACGAGAGGACCGGGATGGATGTACCGGCCGGTGCACCAGTTGTTCCGCCAGGAGCACAAATGGGTAGCTAAGTACGGAAGGGATAAGTCTTTGAAGGCATCTAAGCACGAAGCCCCCTCAAGATAAGATTTCCCACCCGAAAGGGGTAAGACCCCAGAGAGACTATCTGGTAGATAGGTCGGAGGTGTAAGTGCAGTAATGCATTAAGTGACCGATACTAATAGGTCGAGGGCTTGACCAAAAAGATGAAAGCTTTAAAATCTCACTTGTAGTTTTGAGAGAACACTCTCAATAAATCGTGACAATAGCGAAGGGGTCACACCTGTTCCCATACCGAACACAGAAGTTAAGCCCTTCGGCGCCGATGGTACTTGGCGGGCGCCGCCTGGGAGAGTAGGTCGTTGCGGTTTTAAATATGAATAAGTCCTCTACCTTTTGTAGGGGATTTTTTCACCAAAAATATGGCGGCATAGCTCACCGCTAGAGCGTTCGGTTCATACCCGAAAGGTCACAGGTTCGACTCCTGTTGCCGCTACCATAAAATGTGCCCATAGTTCAGTTTGGTAGAGCAACGGCCTTCTAAGCCGTGGTCCGGGGTTCGAATCCCTGTGGGCACGCCATTTATTAATAAAATAAGGTTGAATAATGATTAAATTTTAGGAGAGGTGTCCGAGCGGTTTAAGGAGGTTGTAGGTCTTGAAAACCAGTGACTTCAGAGAACTTCGGCCTTCCAAGGCCGACCGCGGGTTCGAATCCCTTCACCCTCTCCGCCAAAAAAAAAAATAAGGGCCTTTAGCTCAGTTGGTCAGAGCATCCGGCTCATAACCGGCAGGTCCGGGGTTCGAGTCCCTGAAGGCCCACCATTTTTAAAAAGAAAAAGAAGATAGATAAAGGGGTATAGTTAAACCGTTAACGTCGGTCTCCAAAACCGAATGTCGTGGGTTCGAATCCTGCCTTCCCCGCCAAATAACCGGGTGTAGCGCAGTTTGGTAGCGCACATGGTTTGGGGACCATGGGGTCGGGAGTTCGAATCTCTCCACCCGGACCAGAAATAAGGGCTCATAGCTCAGGTGGTTAGAGCGCACGCCTGATAAGCGTGAGGTCGGTGGTTCGAGTCCACTTGAGCCCACCATCCAACCAGATTTATCATGAGCCCACCATAAAATGCCCAGATAGCTCAGTCGGTAGAGCAGGAGACTGAAAATCTCCGTGTCGGTGGTTCGATTCCGCCTCTGGGCACCATTTAATAGTCAAAATATTACCAATAATTACAATGTTGACATAAAGATAAATAAAAAAGAGTTGACATAAGAAATAAAAATGATACATTAGATAAGTCGCCAAAAGCGGCAGATAAAAAAGGTCTTTGAAAACTAAACAGTATAGAAAGCCAAAGAAAGAAAAAAAGCATCAAAAAGATGCAACCCAGAAATTTTTAATTAAGAGTTTGATCCTGGCTCAGGATGAACGCGGCGGCGTGCCTAACACATGCAAGTCGAGCGAGGAGGAGGAAGCTTGCTTCCAAATCCTAGCGGCGGACGGGTGAGTAACGCGTGGGCAACCTACCCTATGCAGGGGGATAACATTGGGAAACCAGTGCTAATACCGCATAAAGCCGATTAGGGGCATCCCTAAATGGTCAAAGAACTTCGGCATAGGATGGGCCCGCGTCTGATTAGTTAGTTGGTAAGGTAATGGCTTACCAAGACGATGATCAGTAGCCGACCTGAGAGGGTGACCGGCCACACTGGAACTGAGACACGGTCCAGACTCCTACGGGAGGCAGAGTGGGGAATATTGCACAATGGGGAAACCCTGATGCGGCAACGCCGCGTGAGCGAAGAAGGCCTTCGGGTCGTAAAGCTCTGTCCTAAGGGAAGATAATGACGATGCCCACCTTAGGAGGAAGCCCCGGCTAACTACGTGCCGCCACCGCGGTAATACGTAGGGGGCAAGCGTTATCCGGAAT
This sequence comes from Serpentinicella alkaliphila, assembly GCF_018141405.1. Classification (NCBI taxonomy): domain Bacteria; kingdom Bacillati; phylum Bacillota; class Clostridia; order Peptostreptococcales; family Natronincolaceae; genus Serpentinicella; species Serpentinicella alkaliphila. Next base: position 3,250,978 of record NZ_CP058648.1, on the reverse strand, counting down.
CACTGGGCGTAAAGGGTGCGTAGGCGGCCAAACAAGTCAGGGGTGAAAGGCTACGGCTCAACCGTAGTAAGCCTTTGAAACTGTTTGGCTTGAGTGCAGGAGAGGAGAGTGGAATTCCTAGTGTAGCGGTGAAATGCGTAGATATTAGGAGGAACACCAGTGGCGAAGGCGACTCTCTGGACTGTAACTGACGCTGAGGCACGAAAGCGTGGGGAGCAAACAGGATTAGATACCCTGGTAGTCCACGCCGTAAACGATGAGTGCTAGGTGTTGGAGGGAGACCTTCAGTGCCGGAGCTAACGCATTAAGCACTCCGCCTGGGGAGTACGCTCGCAAGAGTGAAACTCAAAGGAATTGACGGGGACCCGCACAAGCGCGGAGCATGTGGTTTAATTCGAAGCAACGCGAAGAACCTTACCTGGACTTGACATCCTTTAGACAGAACCTTAACCGGTTCCTTCTCTTCGGAGACTGAAGTGACAGGTGGTGCATGGTTGTCGTCACTCGTGTCGTGAGATGTTGGGTTAAGTCCCGCAACGAGCGCAACCCTTATCTTTAGTTGCCAAAGACTTTAGGGTGGGCACTCTAGAGAGACTGCCGGGGATAACTCGGAGGAAGGTGGGGATGACGTCAAATCATCATGCCCCTTATGTTCAGGGCTACACACGTGCTACAATGGCCGATACAAAGGGCAGCAAGAGAGTGATCTTAAGCAAATCCCATAAAGTCGGTCCCAGTTCGGATTGTGGGCTGAAACTCGCCCACATGAAGCTGGAGTTGCTAGTAATCGCGAATCAGAATGTCGCGGTGAATGCGTTCCCGGGTCTTGTACACACCGCCCGTCACACCATGGGAGTCGGAAGCACCCGAAGCCAGCTACTTAACCAGAAATGGAGAGAGCTGTCGAAGGTGAAGTCGATGACTGGGGTGAAGTCGTAACAAGGTAGCCGTATCGGAAGGTGCGGCTGGATCACCTCCTTTCTAAGGAGAAAAGCTTCTATACTGTTTAGTTTTGAGAGACCTTCGATGAAGGTTTTTTCAAAAAAGAAGTAATTTAATATGAAGCTCAGCTAATGCTGAGTATTACAAACTACACCAAATTAAAATTTGGGAAGTTGTAACATGGGGGCGTAGCTCAGTTGGGAGAGCACCTGCCTTGCAAGCAGGGGGTCAGGAGTTCGACTCTCCTCGTCTCCACCACAAACAAATGCCATCAAGTACCAATTGACATGAAGATAAAAAGATGGTAATATAGTATTCCGGCCAAAAGGCAGGAAGAACAAGTGTTCTTTGAAAACTGCAAAGTGAGAAATAAAGTTAAGTAAAGAAATTTACAAGCATCTTTTAAAGGTCAAGCTAGTAAGGGCAAAGGGAGGATGACTTGGCAAGACTAAGGAGCCGAAGAAGGACGTGGTAAGTCATGAAAAAGCTACGGGGAGCCGCAAGCAGGCAAAGATCCGTAGATGTCCGAATGGGGAAACCCACTTGAAGTAATATTCAAGTATCTGCTAGTGAATAAATAGCTAGTAGAGGGGATACCAGGGGAACTGAAACATCTAAGTACCCTGAGGAGTAGAAAGAAAAATCGATTCCCTAAGTAGTGGCGAGCGAAAAGGGATAAGCCCAAACCGAAAGTTTACTTTCGGGGTTGAGGACATAGCAAAAAAGGAGAGGTATCGTAGTAGAAGATGACTGGAAAGTCAGGCCAAAGAGGGTAAAAGCCCCGTATACGAAACGAGAAGACTCTAAGCTATGATCCAGAGTACCACGGGACACGTGAAACCCTGTGGGAAGCAGGGGACCACCCCCAAGGCTAAATACTACCTGGTGACCGATAGCGCATAGTACCGTGAGGGAAAGGTGAAAAGAACCCCGGGAGGGGAGTGAAATAGAACCTGAAACCCTTTGCTTACAAGTCAGTGGGAGCACGTTAAAGTGTGACCGCGTACTTTTTGTAGAACGGGCCAACGAGTTATGATATGTAGCAAGGTTAAGGACTAAAGGTCCGGAGCCGAAGCGAAAGCGAGTCTTAATAGGGCGAAAGTTGCATGTCATAGACCCGAAACCGAGCGACCTACCCATGGGCAGGATGAAGCGGAAGTAAAATTTCGTGGAGGTCCGAACCAATTGACGTTGAAAAGTCACTGGATGACCTGTGGGTAGAGGTGAAATTCCAATCGAGCTCGGAGATAGCCGGTTCTCGCCGAAATAGCTTTAGGGCTAGCCTCGATTAAATGAGTTACGGAGGTAGAGCACTGAATGACCTAGGCCTTCACCGGTTCCAAAGTCTATCAAACTCCGAATGCCGTAAACTTAAGATCGGGAGTCAGACTACGAGTGATAAGATCCGTGGTCAAGAGGGAAAGAGCCCAGACCATCAGCTAAGGTCCCAAAGTATACGTTAAGTGGAAAAGGATGTGGGATTGCATAGACAACCAGGATGTTGGCTTAGAAGCGACCATACATTTAAAGAGTGCGTAATAGCTCACTGGTCGAGTGATCCTGCGCCGAAAATGTCCGGGGCTCAAACGTATCACCGAAGCTATGGATGTAGAAATACATGGTAGGCGAGCGTTCTATGTGGGTAGAAGCTATACCGGAAGGAGTAGTGGACTGCATAGAAGTGAGAATGTTGGCATGAGTAGCGAGAGGCAGGTGAGAATCCTGCCCGTCGAAAGCCTAAGGTTTCCTGAGGAAGGTTCGTCCGCTCAGGGTAAGTCGGGACCTAAGCCGAGGCCAAGTGGCGTAGGTGATGGACAACAGGTTGAAATTCCTGTACCACCAAGAATCGTTTGAGAGAAGGGGGGACACAGGAGGATAGGTCAAGCGCACCGTTGGTTGAGTGCGTCTAAGCAGGTAGGGAGAAAAGGCAGGCAAATCCGCTTTTTCATAGATCCCGAGATGTGATGGGGAGCGAAAAATAAGTAGCGAAGTGACTGAATCCAAACTGTCGAGAAAAGCCTCTATCGAGATTTAAGGTGCCCGTACCGCAAACCGACACAGGTAGGCGAGGAGAGAATCCTAAGACGAACGGGAGAAGCATTGTTAAGGAACTCGGCAAAATGACCCCGTAACTTCGGGAGAAGGGGTGCCGGGATGTGTGAAGGCTTCGCGCCGTAAGCATAACCCGGCCGCAGAGAATAGGTCCAAGCGACTGTTTAGCAAAAACATAGGTCTCTGCTAAGTCGAAAGACGACGTATAGGGGCTGACGCCTGCCCGGTGCTGGAAGGTTAAGGGGAAGTGTTAGGGTTAAGCTCGAAGCACAGAACTTAAGCCCCAGTAAACGGCGGCCGTAACTATAACGGTCCTAAGGTAGCGAAATTCCTTGTCGGGTAAGTTCCGACCCGCACGAAAGGCGTAACGATTTGGACGCTCGTCTCAACAATGCACCCGGTGAAATTGTAATACCAGTGAAGATGCTGGTTACCCGCGACAGGACGGAAAGACCCCGTGGAGCTTTACTGCAACTTGACATTGGATTTTGATACTACATGTACAGAATAGGTGGGAGACTAAGATACTAGGACGCCAGTCTTGGAGGAGTCGACGTTGGGATACCACTCTTGTATTATTGAAGTTCTAACCATGAGCCATGATCTGGTTTTGGGACACTGTCAGGTGGGCAGTTTGACTGGGGCGGTCGCCTCCTAAAGAGTAACGGAGGCGCTCAAAGGTTACCCCCAAGACGGTCGGAAATCGTGCGAAGAGTGTAAAGGCAGAAGGGAGCTTGATTGCGAGACAAACAGGTCGAGCAAGGACGAAAGTCGGACTTAGTGATCCGGTGACGAGTGGAAGGGCCATCGCTCAACGGATAAAAGCTACCCCGGGGATAACAGGCTTATCTCCCCCAAGAGTCCACATCGACGGGGAGGTTTGGCACCTCGATGTCGGCTCATCACATCCTGGGGTCAAAGTAGGTCCCCAGGGTTGGGTCGTTCGCCCATTAAAGTGGTACGCGAGTGGGTTCAGAACGTCGTGAGACAGTTCGGTCCCTATCCGTCGCGGGCGCAGGAAATTTGAGAGGAGCCGTCCTTAGTACGAGAGGACCGGGATGGACGTACCGGTGCACCAGTTGTTCCGCCAGGAGCACACTGGGTAGCTAAGTACGGAAGGGATAAGTCTTTGAAGGCATCTAAGCACGAAGCCCCCTCAAGATAAGATTTCCCACCCGAAAGGGGTAAGACCCCAGAGAGACTATCTGGTAGATAGGTCGGAGGTGTAAGTGCAGTAATGCATTAAGCTGACCGATACTAATAGGTCGAGGGCTTGACCAAAAAAGATGAAAGCTTTAAAATCTCACTTGTAGTTTTGAGAGAACACTCTCAATAAATCGTGACAATAGCGAAGGGGTCACACCTGTTCCCATACCGAACACAGAAGTTAAGCCCTTCAGCGCCGATGGTACTTGGCGGGCAGCCGCCTGGGAGAGTAGGTCGTTGCGGTTTAGATGTTCCAAAGTAGCTCAATGGTGGAGCAACCGGCTGTTAACCGGTAGGTTGGAGGTTCGAGCCCTCTCTTTGGAGCCATTTATATGCCGAGGTGGCGGAACTGGCAGACGCACAGGACTTAAAATCCTGCGGTCCTTCAAGATCGTACCGGTTCGATTCCGGTCCTCGGCACCAGTTTTAAATATGAAACTCAGCTATGCTGAGTATTACACTCACACTAAATCGGAGATTTAGGTGATTGCAATATCGCGGGGTGGAGCAGTTGGCAGCTCGTCGGGCTCATAACCCGAAGGTCGTAGGTTCAAGTCCTGCCCCCGCAACCAAATATATATGGCGGCATAGCTCAGCTGGCTAGAGCGTTCGGTTCATACCCGAAAGGTCACAGGTTCGACTCCTGTTGCCGCTACCAAATGTAGGGCCCCTTGGTCAAGCGGTCAAGACACCGCCCTTTCACGGCGGTAACAGGGGTTCGATTCCCCTAGGGGTCACCAAATATGGGCGCATAGCTCAGCTGGGAGAGCACCTGCCTTACAAGCAGGGGGTCACAGGTTCAAGTCCTGTTGCGCCCACCATATTTTAAACAAGTGGTCCGGTAGTTCAGTTGGTTAGAATGCCAGCCTGTCACGCTGGAGGTCGAGGGTTCGAGCCCCTTCCGGATCGCCATTTTAAAACTAAATTAGTAAATATATTAATGCTGGCATGGCTCAACGGTAGAGCAGCTGACTTGTAATCAGCAGGTTGTAGGTTCGATTCCTATTGCCAGCTCCATAAAAAATGGAGGGATTCCCGAGTGGCCAAAGGGGGCAGACTGTAAATCTGTTATCGACGATTTCGAAGGTTCGAATCCTTCTCCCTCCACCATTTTAATTATATATATGCGGGTGTGGCGGAATTGGCAGACGCACTAGACTTAGGATCTAGCGGGCGACCGTGGGGGTTCAAGTCCCTCCACCCGCACCAATTAAGCGGAAGTGGCTCAGTGGTAGAGCATCGCCTTGCCAAGGCGAGGGTCGCGGGTTCGAGTCCCGTCTTCCGCTCCATTTCTTTGTCTTTTTTAAATAGACTAAATAGACATGGTGGATGTAGTCAAGCGGTTAAGACACAGGATTGTGGCTCCTGCATGCGTGGGTTCGAATCCCATCATCCACCCCAAGATAAAAACATTGGGATATAGCCAAGTCGGTAAGGCAACGGACTTTGACTCCGTCATTCCCAGGTTCGAGTCCTGGTATCCCAGCCATAGAGATGATCCATTAGCTCAGTCGGTAGAGCACCTGACTTTTAATCAGGGTGTCCCGCGTTCGAGTCGCGGATGGATCACCATTTTTAAGGCGGCATAGCCAAGTGGTAAGGCAGAGGTCTGCAAAACCTTTATTCCCCAGTTCAAATCTGGGTGCCGCCTCCATATGCGCCCATAGCTCAATCGGATAGAGCGTCTGACTACGGATCAGAAGGCTAGGGGTTCGACTCCTCTTGGGCGCGCCAAAATAATAGGATTAACTAGGAGCATATGTTTCTAGTTTTTTTACGCCATAGGCTAGTGTTTTTTATTAACTATTATGGTAGTTAATTATATATGAAATTATGTAATGCTAGGAGATAGGAAGCTTATGTTATTGGTACAAATTACAAATTTTTTTATATATAAATAGTGTTGATTTTGAAGCTAAAAGATGATAAGATATAATTCGGTCGTTTTTATAGACTAAGAAGGGTGTAGTTCAATGGTTCCCTTCACCCGATTCCCTTCACCCGCTCCAAATATGATCCATTAGCTCAGTCGGTAGAGCACCTGACTTTTAATCAGGGTGTCCCGCGTTCGAGTCGCGGATGGATCACCATTTTAGGAGAGGTGTCCGAGCGGTTTAAGGAGCTGGTCTTGAAAACCAGTGACTCCGAAAGGGGCCGTGGGTTCGAATCCCACCCTCTCCGCCAAAACAAAAATAAGGGCCTTTAGCTCAGTTGGTCAGAGCATCCGGCTCATAACCGGCAGGTCCGGGGTTCGAGTCCCTGAAGGCCCACCATAAAAAAGAAAAAGAAGATAGATAAAGGGGTATAGTTCAGCTGGTAGAACGTCGGTCTCCAAAACCGAATGTCGTGGGTTCGAATCCTGCTACCCCTGCCAAATAACCGGGTGTAGCGCAGTTTGGTAGCGCACATGGTTTGGGACCATGGGGTCGGGAGTTCGAATCTCTCCACCCGGACCAGAAATAAGGGCTCATAGCTCAGGTGGTTAGAGCGCACGCCTGATAAGCGTGAGGTCGGTGGTTCGAGTCCACTGAAGGCCCACCATAAAATGCCCAGATAGCTCAGTCGGTAGAGCAGGAGACTGAAAATCTCCGTGTCGGTGGTTCGATTCCGCCTCTGGGACCATTTAATAGTCAAAAGCATTACCAATAATTACAATGTTGACATAAAAAGAAATAGATGTTAATATATAATTCCGAAAGAGGGCAGGTGGTAAGATGAAGCTTAAAAAAGATTAATAAAAAAAAGTTGACAGAAGAAATCAAAAATGATACATTAGATAAGTCGCCAAAAGCGGCAGATAAAAAAAGGTCTTTGAAAACTAAACAGTATAGAAAGCCAAAGAAGAAAAAAAGCATCAAAAAGATGCAACCCAGAAATTTTTAATTAAGAGTTTGATCCTGGCTCAGGATGAACGCGGCGGCGTGCCTAACACATGCAAGTCGAGCGAGGAGGAGGAAGCTTGCTTCCAAATCCTAGCGGCGGACGGGTGAGTAACGCGTGGGCAACCTACCCTATGCAGGGGGATAACATTGGGAAACCAGTGCTAATACCGCATAAAGCCGATTAGGGGCATCCCTAAATGGTCAAAGAACTTCGGCATAGGATGGGCCCGCGTCTGATTAGTTAGTTGGTAAGGTAATGGCTTACCAAGACGATGATCAGTAGCCGACCTGAGAGGGTGACCGGCCACACTGGAACTGAGACACGGTCCAGACTCCTACGGGAGGCAAAGAGTGGGGAATATTGCACAATGGGGAAACCCTGATGCGGCAACGCCGCGTGAGCGAAGAAGGCCTTCGGGTCGTAAAGCTCTGTCCTAAGGGAAGATAATGACGATGCCTTAGGAGGAAGCCCCGGCTAACTACGTGCCGCCACCGCGGTAATACGTAGGGGGCAAGCGTTATCCGGAATCACTGGGCGTAAAGGGTGCGTAGGCGGCCAAACAAGTCAGGGGTGAAAGGCTACGGCTCAACCGTAGTAAGCCTTTGAAACTGTTTGGCTTGAGTGCAGGAGAGGAGAGTGGAATTCCTAGTGTAGCGGTGAAATGCGTAGATATTAGGAGGAACACCAGTGGCGAAGGCGACTCTCTGGACTGTAACTGACGCCGAGGCACGAAAGCGTGGGGAGCAAACAGGATTAGATACCCTGGTAGTCCACGCCGTAAACGATGAGTGCTAGGTGTTGGAGGGAGACCTTCAGTGCCGGAGCTAACGCATTAAGCACTCCGCCTGGGGAGTACGCTCGCAAGAGTGAAACTCAAAGGAATTGACGGGGACCCGCACAAGCGGCGGAGCATGTGGTTTAATTCGAAGCAACGCGAAGAACCTTACCTGGACTTGACATCCTTTAGACAGAACCTTAACCGGTTATTTCTCTTCGGAGACTGAAGTGACAGGTGGTGCATGGTTGTCGTCGGCTCGTGTCGTGAGATGTTGGGTTAAGTCCCGCAACGAGCGCAACCCTTATCTTTAGTTGCCAAAGACTTAGGGTGGGCACTCTAGAGAGACTGCCGGGGATAACTCGGAGGAAGGTGGGGATGACGTCAAATCATCATGCCCCTTATGTTCAGGGCTACACACGTGCTACAATGGCCGATACAAAGGGCGGCAAGAAGAGAGTGATCTTAAGCAAATCCCATAAAGTCGGTCCCAGTTCGGATTGTGGGTCAAACTCGCCCACATGAAGCTGGAGTTGCTAGTAATCGCGAATCAGAATGTCGCGGTGAATGCGTTCCCGGGTCTTGTACACACCGCCCGTCACACCATGGGAGTCGGAAGCACCCGAAGCCGCCTACTTAACCAGAAATGGAGAGAGTCAAGTCGAAGGTGAAGTCGATGACTGGGGTGAAGTCGTAACAAGGTAGCCGTATCGGAAGGTGCGGCTGGATCACCTCCTTTCTAAGGAGAAAAGCTTCTATACTGTTTAGTTTTGAGAGACCTTCGATGAAGGTTTTTTCAAAAAAGAAGTAATTTAATATGAAGCTCAGCTAATGCTGAGTATTACAAACTACACCAAATTAAAATTTGGGAAGTTGTAACATGGGGGCGTAGCTCAGTTGGGAGAGCACCTGCCTTGCAAGCAGGGGGTCAGGAGTTCGACTCTCCTCGTCTCCACCACAAACAAATGCCATCAAGTACCAATTGACATGAAGATAAAAAGATGGTAATATAGTATTCCGGCCAAAAGGCAGGAAGAACAAGTGTTCTTTGAAAACTGCAAAGTGAGAAATAAAGTTAAGTAAAGAAATTTACAAGCATCTTTTAAAGGTCAAGCTAGTAAGGGCAAAGGGAGGATGACTTGGCACCAGGAGCCGAAGAAGGACGTGGTAAGCTGCGAAAAGCTACGGGGAGCCGCAAGCAGGCAAAGATCCGTAGATGTCCGAATGGGGAAACCCACTTGAAGTAATATTCAAGTATCTGCTAGTGAATAAATAGCTAGTAGAGGGGATACCAGGGGAACTGAAACATCTAAGTACCCTGAGGAGTAGAAAGAAAAATCGATTCCCTAAGTAGTGGCGAGCGAAAAGGGATAAGCCCAAACCGAAAGTTTACTTTCGGGGTTGAGGACATAGCAAAAAAAAAAGGAGAGGTATCGTAGTAGAAGATGACTGGAAAGTCAGGCCAAAGAGGGTAAAAGCCCCGTATACGAAACGAGAAGACTCTAAGCTATGATCCAGAGTACCACGGGACACGTGAAACCCTGTGGGAAGCAGGGGGGACCACCCCCCAAGGCTAAATACTACCTGGTGACCGATAGCGCATAGTACCGTGAGGGAAAGGTGAAAAGAACCCCGGGAGGGGAGTGAAATAGAACCTGAAACCCTTTGCTTACAAGCTGTGGGAGCACGTTAAAGTGTGACCGCGTACTTTTTGTAGAACGGGCCAACGAGTTATGATATGTAGCAAGGTTAAGGACTAAAGGTCCGGAGCCGAAGCGAAAGCGAGTCTTAATAGGGCGAAAGTTGCATGTCATAGACCCGAAACCGAGCGACCTACCCATGGGCAGGATGAAGCGGAAGTAAAATTTCGTGGAGGTCCGAACCAATTGACGTTGAAAAGTCACTGGATGACCTGTGGGTAGAGGTGAAATTCCAATCGAGCTCGGAGATAGCTGGTTCTCGCCGAAATAGCTTTAGGGCTAGCCTCGATTAAATGAGTTACGGAGGTAGAGCACTGAATGACCTAGGGGCCTTCACCGGTTACCAAAGTCTATCAAACTCCGAATGCCGTAAACTTAAGATCGGGAGTCAGACTACGAGTGATAAGATCCGTGGTCAAGAGGGAAAGAGCCCAGACCATCAGCTAAGGTCCCAAAGTATACGTTAAGTGGAAAAGGATGTGGGATTGCATAGACAACCAGGATGTTGGCTTAGAAGCAGCCATACATTTAAAGAGTGCGTAATAGCTCACTGGTCGAGTGATCCTGCGCCGAAAATGTCCGGGGCTCAAACGTATCACCGAAGCTATGGATGTAGAAATACATGGTAGGCGAGCGTTCTATGTGGGTAGAAGCTATACCGGAAGGAGTAGTGGACTGCATAGAAGTGAGAATGTTGGCATGAGTAGCGAGAGGCAGTGAGAATCCTGCCCGTCGAAAGCCTAAGGTTTCCTGAGGAAGGTTCGTCCGCTCAGGGTAAGTCGGACCTAAGCCGAGGCCAAGTGGCGTAGGTGATGGACAACAGGTTGAAATTCCTGTACCACCAAGAATCGTTTGAGAGAAGGGGGGACACAGGAGGATAGGTCAAGCGCACCGTTGGTTGAGTGCGTCTAAGCAGGTAGGGAGAAAAGGCAGGCAAATCCGCTTTTTCATAGATCCCGAGATGTGATGGGGAGCGAAAAATAAGTAGCGAAGTGACTGAATCCAAACTGTCGAGAAAAGCCTCTATCGAGATTTAAGGTGCCCGTACCGCAAACCGACACAGGTAGGCGAGGAGAGAATCCTAAGACGAACGGGAGAAGCATTGTTAAGGAACTCGGCAAAATGACCCCGTAACTTCGGGAGAAGGGTCTTAAGGATGTGTGAAGGCTTCGCGCCGTAAGCATAACCCGGCCGCAGAGAATAGGTCCAAGCGACTGTTTAGCAAAAACATAGGTCTCTGCTAAGTCGAAAGACGACGTATAGGGGTTGACGCCTGCCCGGTGCTGGAAGGTTAAGGGGAAGTGTTAGGGTTAAGCTCGAAGCACAGAACTTAAGCCCCAGTAAACGGCGGCCGTAACTATAACGGTCCTAAGGTAGCGAAATTCCTTGTCGGGTAAGTTCCGACCCGCACGAAAGGCGTAACGATTTGGACGCTTTGTCTCAACAATGCACCCGGTGAAATTGTAATACCAGTGAAGATGCTTTGGTTACCCGCGACAGGACGGAAAGACCCCGTGGAGCTTTACTGCAACTTGACATTGGATTTTGATACTACATGTACAGAATAGGTGGGAGACTAAGATACTAGGACGCCAGTCTTGGAGGAGTCGACGTTGGGATACCACTCTTGTATTATTGAAGTTCTAACCATGAGCCATGATCTGGTTTTGGGACACTGTCAGGTGGGCAGTTTGACTGGGGCGGTCGCCTCCTAAAGAGTAACGGAGGCGCTCAAAGGTTTTCGGACGGTCGGAAATCGTGCGAAGAGTGTAAAGGCAGAAGGGAGCTTGATTGCGAGACAAACAGGTCGAGCAAGGACGAAAGTCGGACTTAGTGATCCGGTGATGCGAGTGGAAGGGCCATCGCTCAACGGATAAAAGCTACCCCGGGGATAACAGGCTTATCTCCCCCAAGAGTCCACATCGACGGGGAGGTTTGGCACCTCGATGTCGGCTCATCACATCCTGGGGCTGAAGTAGGTCCCAAGGGTTGGGCTGTTCGCCCATTAAAGTGGTACGCGAGCTGGGTTCAGAACGTCGTGAGACAGTTCGGTCCCTATCCGTCGCGGGCGCAGGAAATTTGAGAGGAGCTGTCCTTAGTACGAGAGGACCGGGATGGACGTACCGCTGGTGCACCAGTTGTTCCGCCAGGAGCACAGCTGGGTAGCTAAGTACGGAAGGGATAAGTGCTGAAGGCATCTAAGCACGAAGCCCCCCTCAAGATAAGATTTCCCACCCGAAAGGGGTAAGACCCCAGAGAGACTATCTGGTAGATAGGTCGGAGGTGTAAGTGCAGTAATGCATTAAGCTGACCGATACTAATAGGTCGAGGGCTTGACCAAAAAAGATGAAAGCTTTAAAATCTCACTTGTAGTTTTGAGAGAACACTCTCAATAAATCGTGACAATAGCGAAGGGGTCACACCTGTTCCCATACCGAACACAGAAGTTAAGCCCTTCAGCGCCGATGGTACTTGGCGGGCAGCCGCCTGGGAGAGTAGGTCGTTGCGGTTTAGATATGGCCCCTTGGTCAAGCGGTCAAGACACCGCCCTTTCACGGCGGTAACAGGGGTTCGATTCCCCTAGGGGTCACCAAATATGGGCGCATAGCTCAGCTGGGAGAGCACCTGCCTTACAAGCAGGGGGTCACAGGTTCAAGTCCTGTTGCGCCCACCATATTTAAACTAGGATAATCTCCTAGTATATATTTTTCCAACCATATATTTCGAAGCCATTTCGTTCGAAATCAGGGTTGTTAATATATAAGGGCTCATAGCTCAGGTGGTTAGAGCGCACGCCTGATAAGCGTGAGGTCGGTGGTTCGAGTCCACTTGAGCCCACCATTAAATGCCCAGATAGCTCAGTCGGTAGAGCAGGAGACTGAAAATCTCCGTGTCGGTGGTTCGATTCCGCCTCTGGGCACCAATTTTCTTAATTCAAGTCGGTATAATTCTTAATAGAGAGTTATATCGACTTTTTTAGTTAAAAAACTAAACATGGTAATATCTTTGAAATTAAAAGCTAAAATATGTGTTAAATTATACCTTATAATCTAATCACGATTTATGAATGTTTGTTTGATTATAAACTCATTTATTCTATCTATTTGTCCGTAGACTAAAACCTTATCTCCAACCATAAAAGAAAAATCATTTTTGGGGAAGTGAATTATGTGCGAGCCTCTATCTATATTTAAGACTTGAATGTAATTATCCTTTAACTGCGCTTGCTGTAAGGTTACTCCAACAAGCATGCTATTTTCTCCAATTACAAAGTCTAAAACTCCATATTCGTCATTAAGCTTGAGTACTTCTTCCACTGTTTTATATTTAGAGTATACTTTCATTCTCCTTCTTAATTTAATCTCTAAGAAACGTTCAAATTTTGTAACTATATATTTATTTCTAATAAGAAGATTGGAAAAGAGAAGAAATACAGAAGAATAGATTGCAAAGTATATAAATGTTTGTTGAGTCTGAAAGGCGTTAACAATTATACTTATTAAAACCGCAGCTCCTACGTAACTTATTAACATTAGTCCCATAGCTATTCTCCGTCTTGTTGGATGTTGAGTAATCAGCTCTGATTCACGGGTAGTGAAGCCCGTATGTGTTATGATGGAAATTACTTGAAATCTTGCCTTATCAATATCTAGTCCGGTTACCTTTAGAGCTATTGATAAAACTTCAACTATAAGTGCAAGAATTATTAATATTATAAATCCATATGTTATAGGCATAATTGGTCCCCCCTATATCTTTTATATTAGTGTATCATTGTTAATATAAAATATATACCTTATAATATTATTATAGAGATTTGGTAATAATTATAAAAGGGTAATCCATTGTAATTCTATAATAATTATGATATAATTGTATCTCAGCACTAATATAATTATAGTTTATATGTAAAAGGGTGAATTAATATGGCAGGCGCAGATAAAAAAGTTCTAGCCACAAACAAAAAAGCTCATTTTGAATATTTTATTGAAGATTCTTATGAAGCTGGTATTGAGCTAAAAGGAACTGAAGTAAAATCAATAAGACAAGGTAAGCTTAATTTAAAGGAAGGCCATGCCCGTGTTGAAAACGGAGAGGTATTCCTGTATAATGTAAATATAAGCCCTTATGAACAAGGAAACATTTTTAATGTAGATCCTCTAAGAGTTAGAAAATTACTTTTGCATAAAGCAGAAATAAGAAAACTTATTGGGTATATACAGCAAAAGGGTTATACTTTAATTCCCGTTAGTGCATATTTAAAGAATGGGAGAGTTAAAATACAACTAGGTGTTGCAAAGGGTAAGCAATTACATGATAAACGTGATGACATTGCTAAAAAGGATGCTAATAGAAGAATCCAAAAAGAATTAAGAGAAAGACAAAGACAATAATATTCCCGGGGGCGTACAGGTTTCGACGGGGGTTTGGAGTCATTAGTAGCGAGTCGTGTTTTGCTTGGTGACACGTAAAAGAATTGGGCAAAAAATTAAACGCAAACGATAATTTCGTTTTAGCAGCTTAATAGCTGCTCGTCTCTACTAGGTCTCCCGCAGCTTAGATAGAGGCGCCATCACAGCGGGGAACGTCTTAAGGTGTGCTTCGACCTTAAGTTGTATAATTGGAGCTGGTTGAACCTGAAACTTGTTACTGGGTGTCAGGTAAGACGAGATTTAAATCAGTAACTGCACTCGGAGAAGCTAATGGTAAAGGGCTTTCGGACAGGGGTTCGATTCCCCTCGCCTCCACCAAATAATGTTTAGTAAGTCATCTATTAAATAGATGGCTTTTCTAATTTTTTGAGGCTCTGTGTGAAAATTGAATAAAGCTTCAAAAGAATCTCAGGAGAATCTAGGCTTATAACTTTTGCAATAATAATAGGTATAAAATCATAAAGGGGCTATCTGTTTCTTAAAAGCATTTTTTGTATACATAATTATCAAACAGATTTACAACTTATTATTTGAACTAATAAATAAATATGCATATATAATTGCTTAATATGATTAAATAAAGCTCAATCAGTACATACAACTGATTGAGCTTTTAAATAAATACTTGCTTTATTGGATTTAGATTTTTCTACATGTATTCATGAGATACTCATTAGAGGGTAATTGGCACAACAGAGTCATGTTCGATAATTTCTTGAATTTCAGTTTTATTGATCCTTTTTTCCACATAATAACTGATCACACTAGATGTAATTGCAATAGATAAAATTGATACTATTCCATTAAATATTCCCACTGAATAAAAGCTAAGGGTTACCACAATAAAATCAAAGATAAAATTGGTTTTACCAGGATTAACATTGTATTTTTTTTGTAAAAATAGAGCTATTATGTTACCTCCTCCAAGGGAAGCACCATGACTAAATATAATAGTTAAACCTATGCCGATTACAAATCCTCCCAGAACTGCACCAAAGAATGCAGGAATCGTAAATGATGGTATTAGTTTATCTATTCTTGTCATTAATGATAAAGAAGTTACTGCACCCAGTGTAGATACTGTAAATTTCCACCCCATTTTTGAAAGTGAGAAAAGATAAAAAGGTACATTTACAACAAAAAATATGGTTGAGAAAGGTATGTTGAAAAAATATGACAGGGTTAAAGATAATCCAGCTGTTCCTCCAGTTACTAGGTAAGAGTTCCTAAGTATAATAATGCCGATGCTTGTAACCAAGCAACCTAATAGTGTACCAAATATATTTCTCACAATTGATTCTCCTTTAAAAAAATAGTTAAAAATATCTTTAACTCATGATATACTATTCAATAGTCAATAGGAATTAAATAATGAATGGTTTTCTTGTGTTTCGCGTTATTTTTGTATAAATAATTCTTAAAATATTTTCATTTTGAAAGTGGTGATCCTATGGATAAATTAGATGTAAATTTACTTGAACTTCTTCAGAAGAATTCCCGAATGACCGTTAGTGATTTATCTAAAAAGCTGTCTCTTAGTCGCCCCAGTGTAGCGGAAAGGATGATTAGACTACAGGAAAAAGGCGTAATCGAAGAATTTACTACAAGAGTGAGTCTTGATGCAATAGGAAGAGGTAGTATTTTGTTTATTCAATTAAGCTCTCTTAAAGTATCCCCACATGTAATAGATCAAATGATTATTGATGATAAAGATATAATAGAGTGTCATCGTGTAACTGGGCATATTGATTATTTTATAAAAGCCGCTGTAAGTAATATTGAGGGCATGAAGAAGCTAATAGATCGATTTATACCATGTGGAGTTGTCACAACATCCATTGTTATATCTTCACCTGTTCCTTATCGTCACGTACTGCCTCTGTTAGAAGGCCTGTAGATTGATTTATGCTACCTATTGATAGAGTTAGAAGAGAAAGAATTGAAGCTAAATTGACTATATTTACTGTTAGTCAGGTAAGACGAGATTCAAATCAGTAACTGTACTCGGAGGGGCTTTAGGACAGGAGTTCGATTTTTCCCAGTCTCCACCAAATAAATCTACGGGGGGCAATCGGGAAAATACCGAATTGACCACTAAATAGCAATAAACATAAAAACTGTTAGAAACTGAGGCTTGCTTTGAGCCTCTTCTAGCAGTTTTTTTTCGATATTTTATTCCTGTCTCAATTACGCCTGAATTTTGAGCGCAACAAAAACATGTCTTATTCAACTAAAAAATTGCCACCATAAAAATATGATGGCAATTTTTTTAGTACAAAAAGGATTTTTAAATTAAATGTCGAATATGTATAGTAACTAAATTTAATAGAAAAGAGTGGTTACTATGCTTAATGGACAACAAAAAATTATGTTAAGTAAATATACAGAACTTTATGAGCTGTTGATACCAAAGAATCATATGCTTAAGCAATTTAATGACTTGGTGGACTTTTCTTTTGTATATAATGAATTAGCATCTTCATATAGCCAAAATATTGGTAGGGGAGCTAAAGACATAGTTATGATGTTTAAATACTTGTTACTTAAAGTAATTTATGAGCTTTCAGATGAAGACGTTGTAGAGCGTTCTTTATATGATATGTAGTTTAAATATTTTATAGGCTTAGCTCCGGATGAGACCAATTTAATACATCCAAGTCTATTGACAAAGCTTAGAAAGTTACGACTAAAGGATATGAATTTGATGGATCTATAATTGAAAAAAGTGTATCATTTGCAATTACGGAAGGAGTAATCAAAAGCAAAACAATAATAGTAGATGCAACCCATACTCGAGCCCGCTACAACAAAAAATCAGCAATGGAAGTTTTGCAAGAAAGATCTAGTAATTTAAGGAAGTCAGTGTATGCAGTAGCACCAAACTTAAAAGAAAAATTTCCAACAAAAGTTACCAGTGGATTACTAGAAGATAATATAGAATATTGTCAAAACCTTATTCAAACAATTAAAGGAGAACCTGGATTAACGGACATTCCAACAATTAAAGAGAAGTTAAATTATTTAGAAGAAACAGTCAAAGATGATATCGAACAATTAGAACTTTCAAAGGATGAGGATGCAAAAATAGGACATAAAACAGCTGACAGTTCATTCTTTTGATATAAATCACATATTGCAATGAGCGAAGAGAGAATAATAACTGCTGCTACAGTAACAACCGGTGAAAAAGCAGATGGAAAAGAACTACAAACATTAGTAGAGAAAAGTATTCATGCTGGATTTGAAGTTGAAGAAATAATTGGTGATGCAGCATATTCAGAAAAAGGTAATCTTGACTATGCAAAAGAAAATAATATTAAACTTATAGCAAAACTTAACCCTATGGTTTCGCAAGGTCCAAGAAAAGTAGAAGATGAATTTGAATTTAACAACGATGCGGGAATGTATGTATGCCCAGCTGGTCGTATGGCAATACGCACAGCAAAACAAGGTAAAAAAAGCAAAGAGAGAAATCAAGTAACTACATACTATTTTGATATAGAAAAATGTAAAAACTGTAGCAAACGAGAGGGTTGTTATAAACCAGGGGCAAAGTCTAAAACATATTCTGTTACGATAAAGTCGGATATTCATAAAGATCAGATTGAATTTGAAAAGAGTGAATATTTTAAGACACGATCAAAAGAAAGATATAAAATTGAATCCAAAAATAGTGAGCTTAAAAATCAGCATGGCTACGATGTGGCATTAACATCGGGCTTAATTGGTATGCGTATGCAGGGTGTTGTTCTTCAAATTAAATGCGGTTAACTTCTTCGTTTTATTTAATGTTTACTTTAAGACCAATCTTTACATTATTCAACGTACTTAATGGAACATAATCACAATAAATAAGGTTAAGTTATATGTTATTTCGCTTAAATCCATGAACATCTTTAAAGACATCCATGGATTTATTATTATCCTAATTCAATTTCATTTACTGCAAGCATTACTATGTCAGAATCTACTATATTGGCATTTTTGCTATTAGCAATAATAAGACTTGAATTGCATATCTTATTAATAAGTCTTGGTATACCATTTGATGCATTTATTATAGCTTCTAGTGCATTGGCGTTAAAGATTTCCAAAGTAGATTTTGCACCCGAAAGTTTTCCTTTTATATAAGAAAGTGATTCTTCTCTGCTGAGACTATCGAGATTATAGTTCATAGTAACTCTTTGTCTTAATGGTTCATTAGCAACTAATCTTAAAGTATTATTAAGCTGAGGCAAGCCTACAAGAATAACTACGGCTCTATCTTTTGAATCCATATCAAAATTAAAAAGCATTTTAAGGTCATTAAGTACAAAGATTGTTGATGTAGTTAGCTTCATCTATTATTATTACTGGGGTTATACGTTTCTCAATGGAATACCTGTTTATTTCTGCTTGTATATTTTTAAAGTTGTCTGTTTTTTTATGCATTGGCTCAAGGCCTAGTTCTGATGACAGATGTTTGTAGAACTCACTCACTGTAAGTGTTGACAGTGAAGTATATATAACCTTGTATAAAGAGTTATTAAGCCCATTAACCCAGCTCCTAATTGCTGTAGTCTTACCCCGTCCTGGACCACCTGTAATTACTCCGAAACCTTTATTGTTTAAAAGATAATTAAGCCTGTAGATTATTTCATTGTATTCAGATGTCTCCACTACGATATCTTTTGTGTTCTTTATGAATGGGTTAAAGTCAAGCCCATATCTGCTAATGTAATCGATCATTTTAATATTTGCCTCCCGTAAATTTTACTTTTTCTCTTTTTATCAGTGAATTTTCCTGCTTATTTAACAGTTTTATAGCTGTAAGTTCACCGGTATGCTTGTCAACTACATAGATTTTACTAAGGTCAGGTGAATACCTTAAGGTAACTTTCTGTTTTGAATAACGATAAGGCACCTCATACTCAATTTCATCTATCATTACTACGTTATCAGCAGATACACGCCTCTCGTACTCAAGAAGAAATGTTGTTTCAATCAACTCTTCAGGTAATCTTTTTATAAGATATGATTCATTAAAGAACCTATCTTGGGGGCACAACCCGTTAAGAGAACTATGTATGCTCTGATTATAATGATTAACATAGTTTAGTAAGGCTTCACGAAGTTCAAAGCAATAGATGAGTAATCACTCATGTTTAGCTGAGACATCCATTGATCTTTCAATGTTTTAAACCACCTTTCTACTTTCGCTTTACTGGTTGGAGTGTATGGAGCACAGTAATTTATGGTTGAACCTATCCTTGCAACTAGAAGTTCCATCTGTTTATTTTTATAGCATGATCCATTATCAAAATTTAAAATCTTTGGTCTTCCAAATCTTGTGACAGCTGTTTTCATGATAGACATAAGATTTATGAAGGTATCATTAAAAAAGATATCAATTCCAACAATATATCTTGAAGCATCATCAAGTAGTGCAATGATATAGGTGCGTTTTTTTGTTCCATCTATTTTAATATAAGGACCAACACTACTGTCGCCACACCATACTTCATTTATGTGGGCTCTTTCATATCGCCTCATATCTTTGTTACCTGTATATTTATTTTCAATTTTAATTTGATTTACAAATCTATTGATTGTGGAGAGAGATATATCACCTTTATTTATGGTGCCATTATCAATTAACTTCTGATGTATTAAAGTTGCAGGTATTCGTGGGTATTCCTTTTTTAGAAAGCGAACCTGCTCCATTATATCTTCGTCAATTTTTCTGGGTCAGTCGGTGTCACGCCTTCGTTGTGGAATAAGGGCATCAAAGCCACTTTGCCTATAACTGTAGTACCACCGTTCAAGAGTTGAGGCAGAAATTTTTGTATCTTCACCTCTTGGATTGGTATAGGTTTTTTTAGCCGTATCAGAAAAAAACTCTTTTATACTTTTATCTTCATCGTAGGTTCCACTTACTATTGGAGCGATGATCCCGTATCTAAAAAGCGCAATATTTCTTCTTGCTTCATCATTCATCTTTAAAATCCTCCTTCTATTTAAAGTATATTTAGAGTTTAGAATATAAAAAACAAATGGTAAAACAGGCTTATGTGGTTTTATGTAAATATAATATTTGGTATGCATTTAATCTGCATAAACTGCCGTTTGAATGTAGAAAGACAGTGTCTTATGATGGATACGATATCATCGGCAATAGAAAATCCGAAAGCGAAGAAGAGCTTCCTTCCAGTACCTTAAATACATACTGATAACATATCTGATGTTACTTTCATCTATATATTCATTGGTAGTCATAATGGATTCAAATGAATCATTGGAAATATATGCTCTTATCATTGATATATGGTCATTAAGAAGTATTTGGGAGTAAGGAACGATAAACTTAGGGAATATGGCATGCGTCTTGCCCGCGTTTACATTTCATGCGCAAAATGGACAGTGTAATGAAACCTTCGGGTGTCTTAATAGAACGGTTATAGTAACCATGTTTAATAAGGCAGCCAGACAAGGTACAGGAGCAAGATAATTGGTAGAGGTTTATAGTATCAAGAAATTTATTATATGAAATTTGATTAAATGTATTGATTTTATCTGTAATTAGAGTTATCATAATATTGTTTTATGGGGACAGAAGTTGAATTGTGGTAGAGGAGACTTCTGTCTTTCTTTCTAAATAAATATAGACTGTAATAATAACATAAAAAGGATAACCATTAAATAGGTTGACAAGAATTTAGTCAACTACTTGATGTTTATCCTTTATTTATTTCAAATAGATTTTGTCAATTGAGTTGCACATAAAATGCCGTTCTATAGCAGGGGGCATTAACAGTATTTGTAGTTAATTTAAAGAGAATAATGAAATTAAAATCACTAAAATAGCAATAAAAACTAGTAAAATATTTGAGAATTTGGAACGTTCTCAAAGGTTTTCTTTCGTTTAGAACTATTTATAAATGTAATTACAAAAAAGTATATTATTTTTCAGTGGTCTCTATTCAGAGGCGGGTGTCTTAATCCAAATAATGCGGCTTCTTCAATTTTTCCTTCAAATCTTTTGATTGTTAGAAGGGTTAAATAAATAAATTTTAAAATACATTGACAATTTTCGAACTTAATATTATACTTTGTTTTATAAAGTACTTTTAATATTAAAACTGGGAGGTAATTTTATGGACGAAAAAATCTTAAATGAAGCAGTTGAGAGTGTTGAATTAATAAAGAGCATAATAAGTAGAACAAAAGAATCTTTTATATCTTTTAGTACTATATTTATTTATTGGGGATTGCTTTTTACACTAAATAGTATAATAATGCTTTATATGACAGTAAATAAAGAAAAAGTGGGATATATATTAAATAACTATCCAATATTAAATTTTATGGCGCCTGTATCCATAATTGCATTGGTTGCAGCTTTAGTTTATAGAAAAGTTTCTAACAAAATACCACTTGTAGGTTTAGAAAAACAGTTAATGAAGGTTTGGGTATTAATTTTAGCCATAAACGTAATACCTTCTAAATTTAGTATTGTTACTGGTACTAGTGAGTTGAATTTAGAAATGATCACTATTCGAGCAAATAGTTTTTCAACTATGTTTTTTAGTTTGGCAATGGGTCTTTTGATTACATCATGGTTTACAGGGTATAGGCAGCTTAAGTATTTATCCTGTGCTTATATAGGGATTAGTGCTCTGTATGCATATTTTAATATACCACTATTAAGCGATTCAACAACTCAAATCTTATATTCTATAGCATTTCCATTTACATTTTTTTACACAGGTTTCTTTTTAAAGTCTCAACAGGTGAGGTGAGTATAATTGGATATAAATTCAATACCTGATATATTTCAATCGAAGATTAGAATTGCTATAGTATCATGTCTGATAGGTGGTGAGAAAAGTTTTAAGGAGTTAAAGGAAGTTACGGGAGCAACGGATGGGAATTTAAGTGTACATTTATCAAAATTGAGTGAATCAGGATATATAGAAATACTAAAGAGTTTTTTTAATAAGAAACCTCAAACTATATATAGTTTAACTGAACGAGGTAAAAAAGATTTTATTGAGTACGTAAATTCATTAGAGAACTTACTGAAGAAGTATATAGATACCAATACATAGGCTGAGAGTAATATACTGAAACGTGCTGAATGTTGGATATGATGACAAGAAAATATACTACAGTGTACTATCTGTAGTCCAGAAATTGTTTTGATGTTTATAAGTGTTTGTAAAGTTCTGTTTTATTCGATCCATACATTTGGATATTTCAAAAATAACTGAGAGAGAGTTTTAGGCGTAGGGGCCGGGATAGCTTATAGAACGTATTTTGATCAATGATATTAGTATGAAATGCAACTAAGTTAATACATCACTTTTTTGTGTGTATAGGGGTATAAGTGAAATAGTTCTATTGTTTATATGGTGCTATTAATAATAATTTTTAATAGTTCTGATAGGTGAAAATAATCATAATAGGTACTACTTAAGGAGGTTGTATTTGATATTGTAATTTAGAAACAAAAAGTTTAGTATAAAACATAATTACCTATTGATTTTTATTTCAAATTCTTATATTATATGACTATAGTGAACAACAAGTTAATAATTTAATAAATTATTCGTATTTCCGTATATGTTTAGAGATAGGGTCTAAACGTTTCTACCTGGCTACCGTAAATTGCCGGACTACGGGGTGTTTATATTTTATTGTAGTATATACTATTACTACTTTGTATATGGAGAGTAATAGTTATATTAGTACTACTTTTAATTTACTTATAAACCTCCCTGAGTGTGAAACATTCTAGGGGGGTTTTATTTTTTTCAGTAGAAGGAGTAGTCTGTTAGGTTGAATCCTATTAAAAAGAAATCCAGGTATTGTTCAAGGCCCTTTTAGGAATTGACTTATATCTTGGTTTACAATATACATTATAAAATTTTAGGGGGAGAAAATTAATGAAAAAAGTTTTAAGTTTAGTGCTTATTATGGTAATGATTGCAGCTTTACTAATAACTGGTTGTACTAGCCAAAAGGCAGATGCACCAAAGGTTGAAGACAAGAATGAACAAATCAAAGTAGGTTTTATTTATGTTGGACCAATTGGTGATGGTGGTTGGACTTATGCCCACAATGAGGGAAGAAAATACTTAGAAGAACAATTAAATGTAGAAACATTTTATAAAGAGTCTGTTCCAGAAGGTCCAGAAGTAGAAAAAGTTATGAGAGACATGATTGATCAAGGTGCAACTGTTATTTTTGCTACAAGCTTTGGTTATATGGATTATATGGAAAAAGTATCTAAAGAGTTTCCAGATGTTAAGTTCATACATTGCTCTGGTTATAAAATGACTGAAAATATGTCAAATTATTTTGGTAGAATATATCAAGCTAGATATTTATCAGGTATAGTTGCTGGTTTAAAAACAGAGTCAAATAAAATTGGTTACGTTGCTGCTTTTAATATTCCTGAAGTAATTAGAGGAATTAATGCTTTCACTTTAGGTGTACAATCCGTTAATCCTGACGCGGTAGTAAGTGTTAAATGGACAAACACTTGGTACGATCCTGCTAAGGAAAAAGAAGCTGCTATTGCTTTATTAGATGAAGGTGCTGACGTAATTGCACAACATCAAGATACAGCTGGACCTCAGATAGCTGCTGAGGAAAGAGGTAAATGGTCTGTAGGTTATAACACTGATATGAAAGATACGGCTCCAAAGGCTTATATGACAGCTCCTATTTGGAACTGGGGACCATACTATGTAGATCAAGTACAAGCTATAATGGAAGGTACTTGGGAAGCTAAAAGTTACTGGGGTGGTATGGATGAAGGTATAGTTGAATTAGCTCCACTTACAGAAAATGCCCCTGCTGAGGCAAAGGCTTTAGTTGAGAAGGCTCAAGAAGAAATTATCGCTGGAACACAAAAAATCTTTGTTGGTCCAATTAAAGATCAAACAGGAGAAGTTAAGGTTCCAGATGGCGTAATGATGACTGATGTAGAAATGTTAAGTTTTGATTGGTTTGTTCAAGGTGTAGAAGGTAACGTAAAATAACAATTAGATTAGGTGATAAAATGATTAAGGGTATGTCCTATATTTCGATGCAAGGAATCACCAAAACTTTCGGCAAGGTTATTGCTAACCAAGATGTTAATCTTACTGTTAACTCCGGAGAGATTCATGCTCTACTAGGGGAAAATGGTGCTGGAAAAAGCACATTAATGAACATGCTGTCAGGGATTTATACCCCTGACGGCGGTTCTATTTTTATTCTTGGGGAAGAAGTAAAATTTGCTTCACCAAAGGATTCGATTAATGCTGGAATTGGTATGATTCATCAGCATTTTAAACTTGTTGATGTTTTAACTGCTAAAGAAAATATTATACTAGGTCAAAAGACCGGGCTTTTTCTAAATCAAAAAAAACTGACAACTAAGATCAAGGAAGTTTCTTTGAAATTTGGTTTAGATGTTGACCCAGATAAAAAAGTATATGATATGTCTGTCGGAGAAAAGCAAACCTTAGAAATTCTAAAGGTTTTATATAGGGGAGCAAATATCTTAATTCTAGATGAACCTACTGCTGTATTGACTCCTCAAGAAACAGCTAAATTATTTAAAATAATGCAAAGAATGAAGGATGAGGGCTGCGCTGTTATATTTATATCTCACAAAATGAATGAGGTAATGGAAGTAGCTGATCGCATTACTGTGCTTCGAAAGGGTAATACTATTCGGACTTTAGATAAAATAAATACAAACCCTAAGGAATTAACGGATTTAATGGTTGGTCGTTCTGTTGATTTGGAAATTAAGAGACTTGAAATTGAGAAACAGGACATTGTTCTAAACGTAAGTAATCTAAGGGTATTAAATGAGGAAAAAGTTGAAGGCTTGAAAGGTTTAAACTTTAACTTACGTAGTGGAGAAATCTTAGGTGTGGCAGGTATTGCCGGTAGTGGACAGAAAGAACTTTGTGAAGCTATTGCAGGCCTATATCCAGTTAAATCAGGTCAAATCATATTTAAGGGTGATAATTTAATTGGTAAATCTCCAAAAGAAATTATTACTAAAGGTATTAGTATGAGTTTTATTCCTGAGGACCGATTGGGCATGGGGTTAGTTGCTTCGATGGATATGGTTGATAATTTAATTTTAAAACAATATCAAAACCAAAAAGGCTGGCTCATTGATCGTAAGCCGGCTGCGAAAAAGGCATTAGAGTTAATAGATAAATTGGAAATCAAGACTCCTGGTATTAATCATCCGATTAGAGATTTATCAGGTGGAAATATACAAAAGGTATTGCTGGGCAGAGAATTAGATTCTAATCCTGACTTAATAATTACGGCGTATCCTGTTAGAGGTCTAGATATTAATGCTAGTCATATGATTTATGATTTACTCAATGAAGAGAAACAAAAAGGTGTAGCTATTCTATTTGTTGCTGAAGACCTTGATGTACTAATTGAATTGTGTGATAGAATTATGGTTTTATGTGACGGAGAAATTACTGGTATTATTGACGCAAAAGAAGCCACAAGAGAAAAGTTAGGGTTACTAATGGTTGGTGAAAAGTTGGATGAATTGGAGGTGGAGCATGTTTAAGCTTGTTAAACGAAGTGAAGTTTCTAAGAGAAAGGCAACAGGTATTAAACTAATTGCCATCCTCCTTGCTTTATTAACTTCTGCATTTTTTATAATGATTCTAGACTTAAATCCTATGTCAGTTTATATATCTATGATAAATGGTGCTTTTGGATCTGCCTATAGAACAAAAGAGACCATAATCAAAGCTATTCCTTTAATTATTTCAGCACTTGGTATTAGTATAGCCTTTAGAATGCAATTCTGGAATATCGGTGGAGAAGGCCAAATAATGATTGGTGCGCTTTCAGCTAGTTTTGTTGCACTGAATTTCTCACAATTGCCTAAGCCAATCCTATTAAGTCTTATGATAACAACTGGTATTATTGGCGGAGGCCTATGGGCTTTAATTCCTGCTTTTTTAAAAGCGAAGTGGGGTACTAATGAGACCATAGTAACTTTAATGATGAATTATATTGCTATTAAGTGGGTTACTTATTTGCAATACGGTCCTTGGAAAGATCCTAATTCGATGGGTTTTCCTAAAATAGCAAATTTCACCGACAATGCAATTTTACCAAAGTTTCTAGGTGTGCATATCGGATGGATATTTGCTTTAGCATTAGTAATCTTTACTTATATTTTCATGAAGCATTCTAAAAAGGGTTATGAAATTGCAGTTCTAGGCGAAAGTGAAAATACTGCACGTTATGCAGGTATTAATATACAAAAGACAATTATTACTGCAATGATTTTAAGTGGTGGTTTTAGTGGTTTAGTTGGAATGATTCAGGCTTCTGCTGTAAATAACACACTTTCAGTGGAACTTTCTGCTGGTGTAGGCTTTACAGCTATCATTGTTGCTTGGCTATCCGCATTAAAAGCTCCTGTAATTTTAATCGTATCTATCTTGTTTGCGGCTTTACTACAAGGTGGTTCTTTTATTCAAACAGCCTTTGGTATACCTCAGGCAGCGGCTTTATTATTACAAGGAATGATATTATTCTTCGTTTTAGGTAGTGAGTTTTTTGTAAGGTTTAAATTCGAGAGAATTAGTAAATCTAAGAACGATAAGCAAGAAATGCAAGAAATATTAGTGGGAAGAGAGGCTAAATAGTATGGGCTTAAATATATCTTTTTTAGCGGCAGCTGTTGTAGCGGGAACACCACTACTGTTTGCAACTCTAGGTGCCATAGTTTCTGAGAAAGCTGGACACTTAAACCTAGGAGTTGAAGGAATGATGTTAATGGGTGCTGTTATTGGTTTTCAAGTAGGATTATTAACTCAAAATCCATTTTTAGCTTTGTTTGCTGCTATGATAGCAGGAGCGGCAGGGGCTTTAATTTATGCGCTACTTACAATAACATTAAGGGCTAATCAGGTAGTTTCCGGCTTAACACTTACAATATTTGGCACGGGTTTTTCGTCGTTTATGGGACAGAGATTAGTAGGACAGATTGCTCCTGATAAAATAAAAGCTTTTTTTAAGCCAGTAGCAATTCCTGGTCTGTCAGATATCCCATTTTTAGGACAAATATTTTTTAGACATGATATGTTTGTTTACTTAGGATATATTGTTGCAATTTTATTAGGTATTTATCTATATAGGACTTCTTTTGGCTTAAATTTAAGGGCAGTAGGGGAAAATCCAGGGGCTGCTGATGCAGCCAGCATTAATATAACTAAATATAAGTATGTTCATGTGCTATTAGGTGGAGCACTTTGTGGTCTTGGAGGAGCATATCTATCATTGGTGTATGTTCCAGCTTGGCAGGATTATGTAACTGCAGGTAGAGGCTGGATTGCTGTTGCTTTAGTAATTTTTGCTGCATGGAATCCATATAAGGCTTTAATGGGCTCATATCTTTTCGGCGGTCTTGATATTATCGGCTTTAGAATACAGGGGACTGGCTTACAAGTTTCCCAATATTTAATTGATATGTTACCATATCTTGTTACAATAATTGTTTTAGTTTTTGTATCTATGAAAAATTCTAGAGAGAGTCAGGGACCGAAGGCACTAGGAACCCCATACTATCGCGAAGAGCGTTAAGCTATCCAAAAACAGCATCTAGATTTTGTGAAGGGAGATATATCATCAACGTATACCAGTACGATTGAGGGATATATCTCCCTTTTTAAGTGAAAGTTTCAGCAACTCATTACTTCTTCCCCTCCTACTGTAGGATTGTAAATTTTCTTAGCTATACGGCTACTTGTTACCACGCTACCTTTAAATAGTTATATTTAATTAACAAATCTGATAAATTTGGAATCAGAAACAGTACATTCGTAAATCAAAGAAAAAAGTTTAACATAAGATATTTTGGCTATTAAATAAGTATAATCATAAAGAGGTGATGGTAATGAAAAAAAGATATTTATTTTTTATATTATTACTTATGGTTTTATTATTAGTTATAGTTGCTTGCAAAACTGATAAAGCTTCAGATAGTAATAATACTACTAAAGATGTTGCTATAGAGGAATTGCCTATTATGGTCATGGAAGAGGTAGCTCTAAATGATGGTAATGAAGGTAGAAATGCATATATTGTGGTGGATGGTATAGTTTATGATGTGACTAGTTCTTCAAAATGGAAATCTGGAACTCATAATGGTTTTCAGGCAGGAAGAGATTTATCTGAAGAAATTTTGAGAGATTCTCCTCATGGCACTAAAGTTCTTAAAAATATTAAAGCAATAGGTAGGATTGAGAAATGATTTTTTGGGGGTGCTGTAATGATAACTACAGTGGGTTGGATTAACTTATGGCTTATTTTCATTATGGGAAGTATTTATCCTATAAAACATAATTATATGAAGAAGTATAAAAAGGAAGGAAAGGAAAAGGCTAAAACTCTTGGCCAATTATATCAGTTTACAAGGAAAGCCCATCCTGTTACTGGTTTTATAATTCTTTTACTGGGAGTTTATCATGGAAGTCAGGCCTATAGTTTATATGTATTACATACAGGAACAGTTTTGCTATATTCTATTTTTATCATGGCAATTACTGCGCTTGTAGGTCAGAAATTTAGGGCATTTCAGAAACATTGGAGAGTAGTTCATAGGGGTATTGGAATTTTAGTATTCCTGTCTGCAGTATTGCATGTTTTTTTGAGGAATATTATATAAGAAGTAATAAGTATAAATTGTATCCTGAAGATTGTTATACTAAAGAAACCATATTCTGTTGGGCTATGATATACATCGCCTCCAACAGATAATGCAGAGTACACCTACTGAATGGTAATTCTTTTTATGTTAGGGATATATGTTTAAATCTATTTAATTAGGCTATATTTTTTATAGAGTTGAGTATTACAATGTAGCAATAACAAATTGAGCAACAGAAAAGTGCGATGGATACTTAAAATTAAGAATGCGGTAGCACATCAAAGCTACCGCATTAGTGTTTTTTTATAGGTTTTAAGTTTAATTCAATACTTCTTAATAGATAATCTAACTTTTTTGCAATAACTTTTGCTGACGTTCTTACCTTTATGCTTCTGCTTCTAAAGGTTTATTTCCAGAGTAGCTCTTTATTTTATACATAAATACTCCTAAAGCAATTGCTGCTGCTCCCAGCCCAACAGGATATGAGATTGAGGTCGAAAGTTTGAAGCCTTCAGGGGCTTGTAGAATATATGTGGTGACTACGCCAGTCATAAAGGTCGCTGGTATTGTTGCAATCCAGTGATTTTTTTTACTGTAGCCTAAGTAGGCTGCGGCTGCCCATAGCATGATTGTTGCTAAAGTTTGATTAGACCATGCAAAATATCTCCAAATAATATTAAAATCAATTAAGCTTAAACTAAAGCCCACTACGAATAAAGGAATAGCTAATAATAATCTCTTTGATATAGGTGTTTGATTTGACTTCATGAAATCTGCAATTACTAATCGGGCACTTCTAAATGCTGTATCACCAGAAGTAATTGGGCAGACGATTACTCCAAGCATCGCTAGTAGACCACCAAATCCTCCTAGTAAAGCAATTGATATTTCATATACTACTGCTCCGGGACCTCCTGCAGAACTTGCTACTGCTAAGCCCTCAGTACCGTTATAAAAGCTCATGGCTGCTGCTGCCCAAATTAAGGCGATTACTCCTTCGGCAATCATAGAACCATAAAAAATCTTTCGACCATATCTTTCATTTTCAACACATCTTGCCATAAGAGGTGATTGTGTTGCATGGAATCCACTGATTGCACCACATGCAATGGTTATGAACATCAAGGGCCATATAGGTAAATTTCTAGGATGAATATTTTCTAATCCAAGCGCCGGGATTTGATATCCTCTAATAACTAGCATACTGCCGATACCAACGGCCATTATCAAAAGAACTGCCCCAAAAATAGGATATATTTTACCAATTACTTTATCCACTGGAAGGATGGTAGCAAGGAAATAGTAAACTAATATAATTCCTAGCCAAACTTGGTAATTTTGTATTCCTAAAAAGTTTAGATTCCCCAAAAGTCTTGCTGGCCCTGTCATAAAAACCGTCCCAACAAGAACTAATAACACAATTGAGAAAACCCTCATGAACTGTTTTGCACCATTTCCTAAATATATTCCAACGATTTCTGATACAGAAGCACCATTATTTCTAATGGAAAGCATTCCTGAAAAATAGTCATGTACTCCACCAGCAAATATACTTCCTAAAACAATCCAAAGGAAAGCCTTTGGTCCCCACAAAGCACCTGCTACTGCCCCGAAAATCGGACCTAAACCAGCTATATTTAAAAACTGGATTAAGAAAATTTTATACCAAGGCATTGGTACATAGTCAACATCATCCTTCATGGATAATGCAGGAGTTTGTCTTTCTTCTTTTGTTCCAAAAGACTTATCCACAAATCTTCCATAAAAAACATAGCCAACTATTAAAGCGACAACAGACAATAAAAATAATTCCATAACTTAACCCCCCATAATTTGGTAAGCACTTAGAGATATCATGCTTGAATATTGTAAGTACTCAGGAATATTATATAAGTAAATTATGTAAATATTTACATATCTGCACAAAATGTATTTTATTATGTTTAAAATGTCAAATATATTGAATAATATGATTTTAGTTTTCTAATCCTACCTTTTCTTTAAACTCCTTAAGTTTATTTCGGCTTATAGGAATATTATTTTTATGTCCTCGCATTTTTATTTGTAGGCTATTGTGAAACCATAGTATGATCTCATCTATTTCGTCTAAATTGATTAAAAAACTTCGATGGGGTCGAAAAAAGCCATGCTCCTGCAATCTCTCGTCCCAGTCTGATATAGACAAAGATGAAATAAAGTCACCTCTGCTGCTAATTACTTTTGTATTTCGATTACTTGTTTCAATATATATAATATCCCTAGGGGACAATACAAAAAGCTTTCCGTCCTTTTCTAAGGAAATCTTTTGTTTGGAATGCTCTAGTTGTAAATGTTTTTTTATGAGGATGTGAACTGCATCTATAGTAGTCTGACTTGAGTATTTTACCTCTCTCCTAAGTTTGTTTATGGTCATTATAAATCTTTTTTCATCTATAGGCTTCAGTAAATAATCTACTACAGAGAATTCAAAGGCTTTTATTGCGTACTCATTAAAGGCTGTTACAAAAACAATTTTTGGATGTGATGGTAGCTTGATTAACATAGCAGCAACATCTAAACCAGTCATGTCCTGTAATTGTATATCTAAAAAAACAATATCTGGCATAGCTTTTTCGCATAACTTAACTGCTTCTGTACCACTTGAAGCCTCACCGACAACTACAAAATCATCGTGTTGTGAAATTAAGTTTAAAATATTCATTCTTGCTGGCATTTCGTCATCAACAATCACTACTTGATAAGGCATACTACCACCCCCTAAGTATATAATGGAATTCTAATTTGTACACAGGTCCCTTCGTTTATTTTACTGTCTACAGTTAAGCAATAGTCCTCACCGTAAAGATTAACTAATCTTTTATTCACATTTTTAATACCAATAGATTTGTTATCGTTTTTCTCGTCCATCAGTCTATTTAAGGGTTCCCAATCCATACCCACTCCATCATCAATGACTTCCAAAATAATATCTTGCAATTTCTGTTTAGATTTTATGGTAATAGAGCCACCAATGGTTTTAGGTAAATGGTGCTAGAATATAAATAGTACAAGTTGAAAGTGGAAAATTCCAAAAATAAAGTTATAATGAAATTAGTGAAAGATGGAGGAATAGACATGAGTAAACAGTATACAAAAGAATTTAAAGAGGATGCAGCTAGGTACTATTTAGAGCATAAAGACTTAGGATTAATGGTTTGTGCAAAGAATTTGGGGGTAAGTAGAACAGCATTATCAGCTTGGGTAAAAGAATCAAAGTCAAATAATGGTGAGGTGCCTACGAGAGGATCTGGTAATTACCAAAGTGATGAAGCTAAAGAAAATGCAAGACTACGTAAAGAGTTAAGAGATGCGCAGGATGCATTAGAAATACTAAAAAAGGCAATCAGCATTCTGGGAAACTAACAGAGGCTCTCTTTATAGAAACATCCCAAAAGGAAGATGAATTAAATGAAGAGGGAAAACGCCGGCTTAATGTTAGCGGAGTGCTTAAAATACTAGGCGTTTCTAGGAGTGGTTATAATTCCTTTAAGAGAAGGGTTCCTTCTGATATGAATAAAAGAAAAGAATATATAAAGGTTCAAATTAAGCAAATACATGATGAGTCTTATCAGAACTATGGAGCTCCTAAAATAACACACGGCGATTACAACAAAATGGAGAAACCATATCAGAAAAAACAGTAGGTAATTATATGAGAGAAATGGGAATAAAAGCCCAATATGTAAAGCCTTATACGGTTACAACAATAGATTCGAATTTTAGTGAGGAACTTACTAATATATTGAATAAGGAATTTAACCCATCCGAACCAAACGCAGTATGGTGTTCTGATATTACATATATTTGGACCTATGAAGGGTTTGTATATTTAACTAGTATAATGGACCTGTATTCAAGAAAAATAATATCTTGGGTGCTTAGTACTACCCTAGAAGCAAAATGGGTAATAGAAGCAATTAATAAAGCCAAGGCATCACGGAATATAAGTAAACCATTAGTTATGCATTCAGATCGCGGGGTGCAATATACATGTACAAAGATATCAAAAATCTACAGAAAAATTTATAAATAGTTATTCTAGGAAAGCTAATCCATGGGATAATGCATGTATAGAATCATTCCATGCATTAATTAAAAGAGAGTGGATAAATAGATTCAAGATATTAGATTATAATCATGCATATCGATTGGTTTTTAACTATATAGAAGCATTTTATAATACAGTAAGAATACATAGCCATTGTGGATATTTATCTCCAAATCAGTATGAAGCTGAATATAACAAGGAGCTAAGCAAATTATACCAAGAAGCGAGTTGACATAATGTTGAATGATGAAAATATTAAGAAAATCCTAATTTAACTTGTACTTTTTCTTGACATAGTACCAAAAATTCCGTGAATTACTGCATTTTCAACTATTGGCTGAAGGATAAGGGGTGGCAACTGACAGTTTAGTCCTTCCTCTAGCTGATAGTTTACTTTTAGTTTATCTCCGAATCTTGCTCTCTCTATTTCTAGGTAAGAGGCAATATGTTCTAATTCTGTTGTTAAATCTACCAGTTCTTGACGATTCTTAAGACTCTTTCTAAACAAATCTGCTAGAGAGATTAAAAGAGCTTTTGCTTTAGAACTGTCTATTTGGATAAAGGATACAATAGTGTTAATAGCATTAAAAAGAAAATGCGGATTTATTTGGGCTTGAAGGTTTTTTAACTCTGATTCTACCAACAGTTTTTCTTGATAATCAAGTCTACTAAGCTCCAATTGAGTAGAAAATAATTGTGCAAGACCCAAAGCTAGTTCCACATCCAAAGAAGTTATGCTGTTTTCTTCTTGTCTATATAATTTTAAAGTTCCAACTACAATATCTTGTTGCTTTAATGGTACAACGATCGCAGACTTCAATTGACAGCTTTTAACATCACAATCTATGCCCTTCTTTTTAGATATAATTTTATAGTGTCTACTGTCGATTACTGAACGAGTTACCTGTGTCAAAATATTGCTTCCACTCAGGTGATGATCTTCTCCTAAGCCCTTATGAGCTAGTATTTGATGAGTATCGGTTATTGCCACAGCTGCTACATCGACAATATTATATATTATATCTACAACCATCTGGGCTACTTGGAAGTTTAAACCTTTCCTCAAAAATGGCAGGGTCAAATTAGCAATTTTTAAGGCTTTTTCAGCCTGACTAGCAGCAATTTTTTCCTGTTCTAAATAGATATTCTCTATTATCCCTATAAAAATTGCGATTCCTAAGGAGTTTACGATTACCATTGGAAATAGTATTATTTTTACAAGTGCTAAAGCACTTGCAAAGGGTCTTGCAATAATTAGTATAATCAACATCTGAACAATCTCAGCAAAAATTCCAAAGTAAAATGCATAATACCATTTATTTCTTTTATTTATTATGTAGTAATAAGCATATCCACCAATTAAACCTTCTACAACGGTGGAAATTCCACAGGCTAAAGCTGTAAAACCCCTAATGTCAATGAGAAATCGATGTCCTCCTGCTATTAATCCTGCTAACAAGCCTACTATTGGACCCCCTAATAAAGCACCAACCATCACTCCCACTATACGTGTATTAGCAAGAGCTCCATTAACAGGAACACTAGAATAAGTGCCCATGATTCCTATGGCCCCAAATACAATTGATAATATAATCTTATCAGCGATTGTCACATCTTTTTTTGTGATAATCTTCTTAAATATGCCAATCTTAGAAATTATTACTGCCAAAATTATTATAATGCCTAATTTATTTATCATAGACATCATTATACCTAAGATAACCATACAATCACCTTCTTTCTATTAAATATTACCATAATAATCCAGTTAAAATCTAGAATTATGTTACCTAATATTATGATTTTTTTATACTCTTAATTAAAGTAAAAATAACGTTTTCACATGTGCTGTCAATTAAGGTTCAATATTTCTTTAGCTACATAATAACAAACAAGAGAGGTGTTTTTAATTTTAGGAATATATTGACAAAATTAGTAAAATAATATAAAGTTATATCTGTAACATGAGTTATGCAATTGACTCCATATACTGGGAATTTTGCACAGTAAACCAACCTAACAATAAATTCTTCGGCCAAAATTTATCAATAAGTCTTGCAAATTGCCTAACTTCTGTGTCAAAATGTACTTGTATAGTTTGAAAGCATTGCTGTGCTTTTATAACGATACGGTATGTGGCGTTGAAAAAGTTTCGGACCATTTCGCCGTGGGTGAAGCCTTCTTCAGCGCCTTTATTATTGAGTTCCCATCTTGCATAGACAAGTAAAGTTTCTGCTGTAAAAATGAGCTCAATATGGGCGTAATGATGACTTTCCGACGTTGAGTGGCAAGAATTCAACCCCAGTTCTTGTTTTGCAGTTCTAAAAAAAACCTCAATGCTCCAACGCTTAATATATGCATCTAAAGCTTCTTCAGGATTATCGACCCTATTACTAATCAAAAGGTAAGCCCCACGATATGTAGCGCAACCTCTTTGTTTTTCTCAAATTCATCCTTCATCATTTCAGTATCTTCTTTGAGTCTTGTAGCTACAACTGCTTTTGCAATAGGCGTATAACGATACTTAGTTACTACTTTACCCTGCTTTCCAACTAAACGGTAGGGTAACTTGATATAAATATTAGGTATGGATATAGCACTTACTTTATCTTTAGCACCACTAATAAGAAGTTTGAAAAAACTTCTTTAATAAGCATTGAAGGCTTTACAGGGATAAAGCGTTCTCGGCCTGTAATATTCTCAATTTCTTTTCGATAAAGTGTTTGTATTACGTTTTGCCTTAGTAACCCAATCATATTGATGATCTGTGAGCCAATTAAAAAGTCTTTGCATAAAAACCGGCGGTCCATGGCAACCCATAGTACCCCTGTGTAAATCCGGCGAATATCCATTAGCATTTCTTTTGAAAGATCTATTTTTGTCTGTTTTTCATCGCTATTTTCTACCTTACGCCAAATACGCCAAAACAATGGATATTTAAGTCCGTTCTTTAATACAACAGTTGTAGCAACTATATTCATACACCAGATATTTATTTTAATGGAGCTATCATATAACCAACAAAGGAAAGGGATTTTCTTTCCATGGGCATGAGCCACCTTTGTATCATCAAGTACAATAACATCTCCTTCAGTAAATGCAGTTTCTTCTTCTTGTTGTAGTCTTTGTACTCTTTTAAAACTAAATAAACCCCAATTATAATCAGTTGTAAAAAAGCGGCTAAAGGTATATTGAGCCATTTTAAGATTCCGAAACATCGGTTGTAATAAGCTATCCTTAGTAGCATAATCAGAAATACGTGAGACAGAATTTTTATTAGCAATAAGTCCTACCACATAAGCAAAAGCAATAAGCCAAGTGGGTACACCATTACGTTTTACAATACCCGATTGCGTAAGCAGAAGTGAAAAATCAAATTTATCCCAAATTGCTTTTAAAACTGGCGTTCCGCCCCCATTTCCTTGTTGTAAATTTCTATATTTCGGTTTCCCAAGAGTCATATTTATCACCCATTCATCAAGAGTAATGGCTATTAATACCATTCACTTTGATTATTGGGGCGGGTTTAAAAAGTCAAGTCTTTTTTGCTATTTCAAGACATATAAAACAAAAATATTTTTTAGTATATTATAATATACGATACATCAGTCTTATTTACATTTATTTACACGAACTGCATAACTCATGTCTGTAATATATCTGTGATATATCAGAGAGTCTATAAATTTTCTGCATATTTGGACCCTACCTCTAGGACCTTACCATGGCTCTTAAGTCATGTAATCACCGGAAAAATTGTTAGTGCATAATGATTTTTAACATCTCAATATCTTAATATTAGGGACAAGGCTGTTGTCGTGCCTTGCTCAATCTTTAAAATACATATGAATTGATCCCACCAAAGAAAAAATATTAAAAAAATATCTAGAGCTACTAATGGAATAAAGGCTAAAGTGAGCGTGGAGTGCGCTAATTCCTTATACGAAATTACATAAGAAAGTTTATATCTATGAAGGTACCTCTAGGGGTACCTTATGTAACTGGCTATCCCGCTTTTAAGTCAGCTATGCATGAGATGGTTCAAATTTTGGCTACTGAAGTCTTGGCTGAAAGAATTCGTGTTAAATCAGTTACTTCCATATGGACGGATACACCAATGCAAAAGGCAATAGAGTGTGATGATGAAAGAAAAAAATTCTTAGTAGGACGCCCATGAGAGCCTTTGGTTCTCCAGAAGATATAGGAAGGGTAGTTATGTATGTCGTTTCTAAAGCGGCTAACTTTGTAAATAGTTACATCTTTAATTGTTGATGGCGGCGCATTGATAGGTTTTTAAGTTATAATTAGGGACATTTTTAAATGTGCTGATGCACATTTGAAATATAAAAAAGGAGGAGAATAAAGTGAAGAAAACGATTTCTATTTTATTGGTATCACTAATGATTTTAACTCTACTAATTGGATGTGGCCGAAAAGAAGTAGCTGCACCAAATCCAGCGGAAGTTAAACCAGTGGTGATTCAGATAGCCTATGAGAATAACCCTGGTGAACCAATTGACGTTACTGCGATTGAATGGAAAAGACTTATTGAAGAAAGAAGTAATGGAAGTATGAAGGTTGAATTATTTCCTTCTAGTCAGTTAGGGTCTAAAAATGATTTAATTGACCAAATGCTAGCTGGTGATTCAGTTATTACATTGGCTGATGGGGCATTTTATGCAGATCGTGGTGTTCCAGATTTCGGTATAGTATTTGGACCATATATATTTGACAACTGGGATCAATGCTGGAAATTAACAGAGAGTGACTGGTGGCAAGAGCAAAGTGATAAACTTGAGGAAAAGGGTTTAAAACTATTGGCTTCTAATTGGATGTATGGGGATCGTCATCTTCTTACAACAAAACCTGTAAAAACTGTAGCAGATGTGAAAGGGATGAAAATCCGTGTTCCTAACAATACAATTCAAGTAAAAGGTTTTGAAGTTTTAGGAGCAACACCTACACCTATGGCATTGGGAGAAGTTTATACATCTTTACAACAAGGCACGATTGACGGCCTAGAAAATCCACTACCAGTTCTTTATAACGGTAAATTTCATGAGGTTGCTAAATATTTAACATTAACAGCTCATGTTAAGAACTTTACTACTTGGATTGGTGGAGTTACTTTCTTTGAATCTTTAACTGCTGAGCAACAACAAATTTTAATGGAAACGGGTACAGAAGCTGGTATATTTAACAATAACCTTCAAGACAAAATTAAAGAAGATACTTTAGCTAAATTTAAAGCTGAAGGTGTTGAAGTTATAGAAATAGATTTATCAGAGTTTCAGGAAGTATCAAAGGCGTTCTACTCTCTTCCAGAGTTCACAGCTATATGGTCCCCAGGACTTTATGATACGGTTAGAGCTAATATGAAATAAATTCAAGCATTAAATAATTCTTGCATGAATCAAGAGGTTTAATTTTATCCGGAGGTGTTCTAGCCTCCGGATAATAAAATATAAGGATATGAGCGACGGAAAGTTTAAGCTGTTAAGAAAAGAAAGAATTTACGTAATGCTAAGTAGCAGGTACATAATAGGATAATAATGTTTTCCATAACACTATTAGGTACACTGATAAGTTCATCTGTGGGGAGAATGATATATGATAGGGGGGCGAATACATGAAAATGAGGCATAGTATTTTGAAATACTTAATAAATTTGGATATTCTACTAGCTGCTATATCATTGATTGTACTTGTAAGTATTACTTTTTCAGGTGTTATAATGCGATACTTTTTAAATAAACCCTTTGTTTGGTTAGAAGAAGTTCAAATATGGTGTTTTATTTGGCTCGTGTTTTTAGGAGCGGGGGCAGCATTTCGTAGCGGAAGTCATGTAGCTATAGATGTTGTAGTAGATCTTATGCCACCTTTTATGAGGAAGACAATAGAGATTTTAGGATATTTTGTGGTGATGTATGTACTTTATTTTTTTATAATTCATGGTTCAAATCTTGTTAAGCAGCTACACAATACCGGAAGGCTAACCAATATATTAAGAGTGCCATACCCAATAATTTATGGTGCTTTGCCAGTAGGTTGCATTTTAATGATGATCAATCACACTTTAATGACAGGAATGAAACTATTCAAAATAGAAGTAAATAAGGAAGGCAGGGAAGAAGAATGCATATAAGTGCTGTTGGTTTAGGTACTATTGTTCTATTAATGCTTTTATTTTTACAGGTTCCGGTTTTTGCTTCATTGTTAGCAGGTTCCGTTGTTTATTTTTCTCTTACACCAAATATTCCAACTCAGATTATTGCACAACGTTTTATAGCAGGAATCGAAAGTATTCCTCTTCTTGCGATCCCATTTTTTATATGTGCCGGTGTATTTATGAATTATTCTGGCGTGACAAGGCGGGTTATGGACTTTTGTGAAATAGTAACAGGACGTATGACAGGTGGTTTAGCTCAAGTAAATGTATTATTATCCACTCTTATGGGAGGATTGTCAGGATCTAACCTTGCAGATGCAGCCATGCAAGCAAAGATGCTGGTGCCAGAGATGGAAAAGAAAGGTTTTTCAAAAGAATTTTCATCCGTTGTTACCGCCTCTTCAGCTATTATTACACCTTTAATTCCACCAGGTATTGCTATGATTATCTATGGGTCAATAGCAAATGTATCAATTGGGAGACTCTTTATAGCAGGAATAGGGCCAGGACTACTATTATGTGTTTCAATGATGATATTGGTAACTATTATTTCTAAAAAGCGGGGTTATATGCCGACACGAACTACAAGCGTAAAACCTGCGGAATTTCTCTCAGTATTAAGAAGTGCTGCACTACCTCTTTTTTTACCAGTTATTATTATTGGGGGTATTCGTTTAGGAATTTTCACACCAACTGAGGCAGGATCTGTTGCAATTGTATATTCTCTTATACTTGGTGTTGTATACCGTGAGATGAAATTTTCGCATATTATTTCAGGAATTAAAGAAACAATTACAGGCACTGCCTCTATTATGCTCATCGTAGGCGCTGCTTCTGCTTTCGCCTGGATTCTTACTAGAGAGCGTATTCCTCAGCAAGCAACTGAGTTAATTGTAAATATGATCTCAAATAAATATATATTCCTTATGGCTGTTAATTTATTTTTGATTATCGTTGGTATGTTTATCGAGGGAAATGCAGCTATGATTGTATTGGTACCTTTATTAGCACCGGTAGCTACAACTTATGGAATAAATGAAATTCAGTTCGCCATGATATTTATATTTAACATGGCCATTGGTTGTTTAACGCCACCTATGGGTACGCTTATGTTTGTGACATGTGGAATAACAAAATGTAAAATTAAGAGCTTTATTAGAGAAGCAATACCATTTTACATACTTCTTTTTATTTGTCTGATGTTGTTAACATTTGTTCCGGCATTTTCTGTAGGCATTGTTAATTTAATTTACTAATAACTCTAAATATAATATTTTATATAAATCTTCACTCTTGTTTATGAATAATAGTTATATAGGGTTTAAAAAATGATGAGAATTTGATACATTTAATTCATTTATATAAAACACTTTTAAAAGTAGGAGGTAAACCCATTGATAGAAACAACTAAAACGCAATTACCATTAAAAGAGAAAGCATATAATTTGATAAAGAATAAAATAGTTAAGTGTGAACTAGCCCCAGGAAACCCAATATCAGAAGCAGAGCTTTCAAATGAGTTAGGTATGAGCAGAACACCAGTTAGAGAAGCGTTATTACGCTTGAGCCAAGAGAAGTTTATAACCATATATCCTCGCAAAGGCATTATTGTTTCACCGATAACTGTTCAAGACATTCATGAAGTATTTCAAGTACGAGAAATTGTAGAACCTTATTTTGCTAAGATTGGGTGCAGAAATATGTCAAAAGAATATTTAATTGATTTGAGGAAAAAATTTGAAAGTGCAAATTTTGATTTAGGTCATCCAAGTGGAACTGAGTATTTTGACTTGGATATTGAGTTTCATAAATACATAATTAAGGCCGGAAATAATAGTCACTTAATTAAATTCACTAATAGAATATTTGAATTAGACTATAGAATTCGTGTTATGTCTACTTTAGCAATAGAAGACATAGTTAATAGATCAAGACCTGAACATTTTGATATTATTGAGGCATTAATAAATAAAGATGAAAAGAAAATCGAAGAAACAATAAAAGGACATATAGCTAATGCTCGGGAAGCAGCATTACTGAAAATATAGCCCTATAGAATAATGTAATTTGTCAAATACCATAAAAGTTAAGATCTAAATAAAAATATTGAAAATCTTTTTTATGAGTAGAAATAGGGGGATAAATAATGAAAACAATGAAGGTAGTTCAAATAAAAGAACCTGGGGTAATAGAATTGGTTGAAAAAGAAATACCTATCCGTAAGAAGGGGCAAGCACTACTTAAAATAAAGTACTGTGGCATTTGTGGTTCAGACATAGCCACATATACAGGCAACCAACCTTTTGCAAGCTATCCTCGAATTCCTGGACATGAGTTTTCTGCGGAAGTTATAGAGATAGAGGAAAATGATTTGGGTTTACTAAAAGGAATGATTGTTACTGCAAACCCTTATTTTAACTGTGGACATTGCTATTCTTGCCAAAGGGGAAAAGTAAATTGTTGCGAGTTAAATGAGACAATGGGAGTGCAAAGAGATGGATCTTTTGCTGAGTACATAACGATGCCTATTGAAAGAATATACAATGGTAATATGCTTTCAGCAAAAACACTGGCTTTAATAGAGCCCTTTTCAATAAGCTACCATGCAATAAACCGAGGAGATATCCAAAAGGGAGATAAAGTATTAATCTTTGGTGCAGGGGCAATAGGTATATTTGCTATGATATCTGCTAAGCTTAAAGGAGCAGAAATATATGTTACAGATTTATTTGAGGATAGGTTGGAGCAGGCTATGAAAATGGGTGCAGATGGAGTCGTAAATGTAGCTAAATCTGATGTAAATGAAAGAGTTAAAGAAATTACGAATGGTCATGGGATGGATGTATGTATTGAAGCAGCAGGATTACCGAAAACATTTTTAAACTGTATAGAGAATGTAGCTTTTGGAGGGAAGGTAGTTCTGATAGGTAATGGAAAAAGAGAAACTACCTTTAATCATTCTATCTTGTTGAAAAAGGAATTAGATATATATGGTTCAAGAAATAGTTTAAATGATTTTCCTCCTTTAATTGATTTAGTAGCTCGTGGAAAAGTTGAGATAGACAATATGGTAACGGATGTGTTTGAATTAGAAAAAGTAATTGATGCCTTTGAAGTTTTAAAAAATAATGACGGCACTAAATTAAAAGTTTTAGTAAAATTTGATTAAAGGGGAGATT
This sequence comes from Serpentinicella alkaliphila, assembly GCF_018141405.1. NCBI lineage: Bacteria > Bacillati > Bacillota > Clostridia > Peptostreptococcales > Natronincolaceae > Serpentinicella > Serpentinicella alkaliphila. Next base: position 3,208,875 of record NZ_CP058648.1, on the reverse strand, counting down.
ATCTATGAAATTGTGCAAAGACATTCATCAGCATAGTAAGTACCCAGAAAGAATACTACAATTTGGAGAAGGAAACTTTTTAAGAGCCTTCGTTGATTTGATAGTTCATACAATGAATGAAGAAGCAGATTTTAATAGTGGGATCGTAGTTATACAACCGATTCAAAATGGATTAATAGAAATCCTGAATCTCCAGGATGGTCTTTATACATTATATCTAAAAGGAATACAAGATGGTCAAGTTACAAGTGAACACAAAGTGATTGATTGTGTTACAAGGGGAATAAATCCCTATACTGATTATGATCAGTATTTAAAATTAGCTGAGAATCCTGACTTAAGATTTGTAATATCTAATACTACCGAGGCGGGCATTTTCTTACATAAAAAGGATAGATTAGAGGATCGACCACAAGTAAGTTTTCCAGGTAAGTTAACTGCATTGTTATATCGTAGGTATAAGTTCTTTAATGGGGACAAAAGTAAAGGACTTATTTTCATTCCCTGTGAGTTGATTGAAAAAAACGGCGATAAGTTAAAAGAGATAATCCTGAAGTTTGTTGAGCTATGGGAGCTTGAATCGGAATTTCTTCAATGGATTATAGAGGCTAATATTTTTTGTAACAGTTTAGTAGACAGAATTGTACCCGGGTATCCAAGAGAAAGACTAGAAGAAATATATAGAGAGTTAGGCTATGAAGACGATTTAGTGGTAGAAGCAGAGCCATTTCATCTATGGGTAATTGAAGGTCCAGATTTTGTTAAAAGTGAATTTCCTGTAGATAAAGTGGGGTTAAATGTTTTATTCGTTGATGATATAACACCGTACAGGACTAGAAAGGTAAGAATACTAAATGGAGCCCATACAAGTATGGTGCCTGTGGCATACCTTTATGGAATAGATACAGTAAGAGAAGCAATAGAAGATGAAGTTGTTGGAAAATTTGTGAAGGATACTATATTTGAAGAAATCATACCAACTTTAGATTTGACCAAAGAAGAGCTTGAAGCATTTGCAAATTCGGTAATAGATCGTTTTAAAAATCCTTTTATAAAACATGATTTAATGAGTATTGCATTAAACTCTATGTCGAAATTCGAAACTAGAGTACTGCCTTCTATTTTAGAATATCAAAATAGGGAAGGAAAACTGCCACTAAAGCTAACCTTCTCCTTAGCCGCATTAATAAATTTTCATAGGGGAGAAAGAAATGGGGAGAAAATTGTTTTATCTGACGATGCAGCTATCCTCGAACAATATGCGAGTCTATGGAAGGTGCATGATGGATCATCAGAGCAATTGAAAACTATTGTAGCTACTATATTATCAAACGAAAAAGTCTGGAAAATGGATTTGAATCAAGTTTCGGGTTTAACAGATGCTATAACTACTTACTTAACTAATATTCTAGAGTTAGGTATGAAAAAGGCTATTTTTCAGGTGATGTATTAATATGAGTGGATTAAAACTAATGCTGATGTTAATGTTGCTATTATTACTTTAGGAAGAATCTGATCTGAAAGTTCGAAAATGGTTTCTGGAATTGAACCACTAGATATTTTGCTGGTTTAGCTATACGACGGAGAGTATATAGTATTTGTACTGCATTGTACCAGTGCGATACAAAGGCAAGGACTAGTTAGGGTTTACGATGAGTATAAATTGAGGATTTACACTAAGGCTTTACAATTCAGTTAATAACTGATTTGTAGAGTTTTATCGTTTGTTTTAAAGAAAATGGGTAAGTTTTAGTATTCACGCAATCGTGAAAGATAATCCTTGTAGAAATACAGCGATGTTTCAACAGGTATATGAGAATCACTAAAAAATGTTTTGTCAGTTTTTTTGTATGATTAAAGCAACACCAGTTACTTTAAGGAAAAAAATGCGTAATAAGACATTAAGGTTTAAGCATATTCTTAAGGGATGGAAGTATAAAAATTTTATTTACTAAATAAAGCCATAAAATAGGAGCTAATGCTCACTAGTTTCAGATTAAAATTCATGGATTGTTGATTGGAATCTTGCAGAAATATTTTTGAATATAAGGATTGAATTAAATAGTAACAAGTGGAGTATATGGCAATCTTAGTATAACTAAAATTATGTACTTTATTAAGATTTTAAAAATACAGATATATTATTAAACTGACCTTAAGTTTGTTTTAATACCATGACTTGAGGGTATGATATCATCAATTATTATTTGAAAGGGGCAGCAATAATGTTTAAGTGCACAATAATTTACTTGAATTTTTCCTAAACTGCAAGAACAAGGAATTTTAAATTGCCTTGAATTAGATTACAGAAAGGAGATGGTTAATTTGTCTTTACAAAAAAAAGGTTTGAAGAGATTACTTAGTTTTACATTGATGATCATATTAATCCTAGGGTTAATACCTATGGAGCAGCTAGTTGCATATGCAGATTCGGATATAATACACTTTCAATTTATAACTAATGTTGAGATAACAGATGAGGATGGGAATCCGTTTTTAGGAGATGTAAATAAAGATTCAAAGTTAAGGCTTCAATACGATTTTGCAATTCCTGATATGGAAACTGTTACAGGGTCTGTTTATGGTATAACAGCAGGACAAAAATACAGCTTTAGCATACCTAATGAGATACCTATTAAAAATCAGCTGAACATACCTCTTGAAGATAGCGAAGGAAATTTATTTGGAAATGTGGTTATTGATACAGACAATCAAGGAACTATAACATTCACAGAATTTGCCACATCACTTTCGAATGTTTCAGGTTTTTTCTGGGTTTACAGTGAATTTGATGCTGAGAAAATTGGCAATGATGGAAATCAAGATATTGTTTTTGATTTAGGTAGTGGGCAATCAAAGGTAATAACTATTCCTTTTGAACTGGAAGATGAGGAGTTTGACATTAAGCTAGAAAAAGACGGTAATTATGATAAAGAAACAAACGAAATTACTTGGACTATCAATGTGAAGCCAGAAACGTATCCAATTATTAGAGAACTAGATAATGTAGTTATAAAGGACTTTATAGAAGCTAATCAAGTATATATTGAAGGCTCTTTCAGTATAGACCCTGAGGTAGTAGGAAGTTTTAATTACTCAGAAGGAGAATTAAGCTTTAGCTTTAGTGAACCAATAAATAAAACTGCAGGTGAAGAATATATAATAACCTTTAAGACTAGACCTGAAATATCAGGTTTTACAGAAAATAATCAAACCCTATTATTTAAAAATCAGGCATTAGCAGAATTTGAATATAAAAATAATCCTAAGACTTCATTTTCTAACGAGGCGCAAGTAGATGTAACATCTGATTTTATTGAAAAATATGGTGAATTATCTGGCTTTGATAATATAGATTGGACTGTTAAGATTAACAACAATTATTTTACAATCGAAAATGCAAAAATAACTGATAAATTGCCAGTAGGTTTAACGCTTGATGAATTAAGCATTAAAGTAAATAGAAGCGAGGTAACTATTAATAATACAACTGGGCCTCTAAAGTATGATGAAGCTAATAGAGTATTGACCTATGAGTTTAATACAACTATTAACGAACCTCAAACTTTAACATATAGAACAAAAGTTACAGACCCTACGGCATTTGAATCAAACCAACCCAAAACATATACCAATGAGGCTCTTTTAGAAGGAAATGGAGTTCCAAATGACACCAAAATTGGTGTAGGAGTTGAAGTGCCAACTAGTGTAATAGAAAAACAAGCACTTGGATATAATTCAAGTAATCAAGAAATAACTTGGAGGATAACAGTAAATAGCAATAAGATTGCTATGAGTGGAGCAGTTGTTACAGATTCAATACAGGCAGGACTTGAATATGTAGAAAATTCCTTTGAGGTCAGAGACAATGATAATAATATTATAAATCCTATAACTGGGTTGACTTTTATTGGACCAACCGCAGGGGAACATGGAAGAGGACTAATTACTTATAACATACCTGATGAATTAACTGTTGGAAAAACTGTAACTATAGAGTTTAAAACAAGGGTTTTAGATAACAATATTTACGCAACTAACAGAAACACAAATTTTACTAATAGGGCAACTCTCAACTATACAAATGGACCTGAATCTATATCTACAGCTACTCAACAGGTAAGAAGTCAGGTTATATCGAAACGTTCATTAGGATATAACTACAACACGAGGGAGATAGAGTGGGAGATAACAATTAATCAAAACAAGATGCCTTTAACTAATGTAATTGTTAAAGATGTTATACCAGTTGGTCATAAATATGTAGTTGGCTCATCCACCATTGGAAATGAGTTTATCACTCCAAACTATGATGAAAGCAGTAATATTCTTACATACGATGTAGGAAATATTAATGATCAGAAAATAATTAAATTTAAAACTATAGTTGAAGACCTAAGTATATTTGAAGATAATAAAACTATAACAGTTACAAATACTGCAAGGATATCAGCAAATGAGATTCCTGGTGAAGTAGTAGTAACAGGAAGTAGAAACATAAACAATACGGTGGTAGGTAAAAAGGGTAATTATACGAATGGTAATAACTATATAGATTGGGAAGTAACTGTAAATCAAAACAGCTTAGATATTGAAAATCCAGTACTAGAAGACGTCTTACAAGAGGGTCTTTTCCTAGATACTGAAAGTGTTAAACTATTTAAGGCTGTTCGTCCTAATAATGGTAATCTGACTAAAGGAGATGAAATATATCTTACTGCTGATAATATAAAATATGACGGCCCAAGTAGAACTTTTGAGTTTCATTTTAATCAGACTATAGATGGTCCTTATATTTTAGAATTTAGAACAGATATAGGTGATGCGTATAGAAATGCTACTTTTAAAAACACTGTTACTTTTAAAGGAAGCAGACCGACTCAAGACTCTACTAGCAGCAATATAGTTGTTAGTTTCCAAATAGGAGGCGGGGGCGCTTCTGGAACTTTAGGAAGTATCACTATAGAAAAAGTAGATAAAGATACAAATGTAAAGCTTGTAGGAGCTACCTTCCAGCTTATAGACACCTTTGGGAATGTATTAAGTGAAAAAACAACAAATAGTAGCGGAAGACTTACATTTGATAGACTAAAATTTAGAACTTATTCTATTAAGGAGGTATCTGCTCCAGAGGGATATGTTTTAATCGGTGATCCTTACCTGATAGTTATAAACAGTTCCAATAAAGATATTACTTTTACAGCTCAAAACTCTACAATAAAAGGAAGTATAGGTTTTAGAAAGATTGACTCTCAAACAAAAGAACCTATAGAGGGGGCTGAGTTTGAGCTATTTAATGAGTTCGGGGATTCATTAGGGATTACTACAAAGAGCGGTATCGATGGGCTTGTTACATTTACAGATATACCTTATGGAAGTTATATAATAAAAGAAATATCTCCAGCCGAGTATTATAAAAATCAAGTTATAGAACTTAAGGCAAATATTTCAGAGGATGAGCAATTAGTATATGCAAGTCCAGTAGGAAATTCGGAGGTTCTCTATAACGTAGAAAATACTATAAATACAGGAAATATTAAACTAATCAAGGTTGATAAGGTTAATAATGAAATAAAGCTACAAGGAGCTTTGTTTAGACTATTTAGGCTTCTTGGAGAAGAAGAAATTCTTGTATCTGAAATAATCACAGATAAAGATGGATTTGCGATTTGGGAATACGTAAAATACGGGAAACTCGTTATAAGGGAAGTAACGCCGCCGGAAGGATATTATTTGAACACTAGTGAGGTTCAGATTGAACTTTCGGATGATGTATTAGACGGTTTGGATACACTAGAAATAAGATTTGAAAATGATAAAATTCCTCTTGGAAATCTTGTTATCAACAAGATTGACTCATACACTGCAAAGCCGCTTCAAAACGTTGAGTTTGAAATTTACAAGGCTGATGACTTAGAGTTACTTGTAAAAAAAGTGGTTACTGATGAGGGTGGTAAAGCTGAAGTCTTAGATCTTCAAATAGGTGATTATGTAATTAGGGAGGTAAACACACCTAATGGATATCATAAGCTCAAAGCAGATCAGCTTGTCACCATATATGATAACAAAGCTACTTCTATCACAATAAAAAATGATCCTCTTCGCTCAATCTTAGTTAAGAAGGTAGATAGAAATAACCCTACCATAGTTCTCTCTGGAGCTGTATTTACACTAAGAAATGAAAATGACGAGAAAGTCGGAGTAGATTTAACTACAGGTCCAGATGGAATAGCTATATATAACCTTTTGGAGTTTGGTAAATATATACTGAAGGAAGTTTCAGCTCCTTCTGGATACCTATTAAATAATTCTCAGATTTTAATTACAGTAGATGCAGAGTCAGAGCTTATAAAGGTAATAGAAGTAGAGAATCAAAGAAAATCGTCGGGTGGAGGAACTACACCACCAACACCAGAGCCAGAGCCACCGATAGAGGAACCAGAAACACCTCCACCAACGCCAGAGCCACCGATAGAGGAACCAGAAACACCTCCACCAACACCAGAGCCAATACCTCAGTTTGTTGTACCACCTTCTCCTGAAGAGGGGCCGGAGGTATTCATTTTGATAGACGATGAAGGCATACCTTTGGGGAAATATACGAAGAAAACAATATCAGATGGAGAATATATCTATGTGGATGATAACGGTATACCCCTTGGTGGTTTGAATATTCCAAAGACAAGTGACGATACTCCAGTGATTCTTTGGATGATTCTAATGGCCCTTTGCCTAATTAGCTCAGGTGTACTATTTAGACCTAAAAAGAGAAGAATTAATTCATGATGAGACAAGAGCGATTGCGGCGTTTTGTCGCAATCGTTTTACTTATCTTGGCTTGTTTTTTTGGCATGAAGCTATTACAATATTGGCTAAATGGAAGAGTGTTGGAGAAAGAATTTACTGACTTATCAAAGGAAGTTGAGGAGATACGAACTCAGCACGAAGCTCTAGGGAGTTCTGACCATTTAGATCCGCAGCCATTACCCGACATGGAAGAAATTAAGTTGAAGAATAGTGATTTCTTTGCATGGTTATATGTAGAAGGAACAAATATAGACTATCCGGTGATGTTCACACCTGAGAGTCCAGAATATTATCTGCGCAGGAATTTTAAAAAGCAGTATTCTATAGCGGGGACCCCATTTTTGGACAGTCGTTTCACAGATGGAGCAGAGAATTATATTATATATGGTCACAATATGAAGAACGGATCTATGTTTGCCAATCTACTTAAATATCGTGATGAAACCTTTTTTAAGAGTTATTCTAGGATTAGGCTTACTACATTGTATGAGGAGATAATTTACGAGGTAATTGCGGTTTTTCTTTCAGAGGTTCATGTAGATCGAAATACATTTCCTTGGTTCAACTATTTGAAATTTCAGGATGAAAATGTATTTTTAGAGTTTGTGAGCAAATTACAGGAAGAGTCTCTATTACCATTGCCTGTAACACCTATTTATGGAGATTCTTTTCTCACTTTGGTAACCTGTTCTAATCACGATATTACTGGTCGATTTGTACTTATAGCACGAAAAGTTCGATAAATCATATGTTTTGAGTTTTAATAAAAAAATTATTAAATAGACGGGCTCACTACCATTTCGACAAATTCCACCTTAAGGTTATAGGTTGTAAAATATTTAAATTATAACTGTGCATGCTAAAAAACACTTATTTTCTTTGTTTGCATGCACTATTTTTTATGGTTTTAGTAAGAAGTTGTAGATTCGAATGAAAATTCATTTTTAGAGGATACATGGTTTTACTGACTTACACTGATACAATGCAAACCCATTCATGTAAAAAACCTCCGCACAAGCTAGTCATTAAAGGACATCGAAGAAACAAATGAAAGAGATAATTTTCACACTTATGTATAAGTACTTAATTAGTTTTAATAAAACTTAAATTAAGTACACTGTAGAAATCATCACTTTAAACAGATGAATTTTTTATTGTTTTAATTACGAAATTACTGAAATGTCAGTTGGCCAGTTAATCTGTATGTTTGGAAGTAAAAACTTGATGCTATGTACTGTAGAATATTGGGTATTTTTAATCTATGAAGTATTACTCTATTAACAGAAAATAGATAAATAGTTTAGGAGGGTTGTAACGCAAAAAATTGTTCCACGTTTATGGTATGAGAAGGATGCTAAGGAAGCGGTCTTGTTCTATATCAGTTTATTTGACCAAACTAAGATATTGGATGTAATAGTTTTAGAAAACATATCATCGGGTGACACTGAAGTTGTTAGTTTTGAACTGGCAGGACAACAATTTGAAGCAATTAGTGCCGGTCCATATTTCAAATTCAACCCATCAATTTCATTAATGGTACACTGTAACTCAGCTAAAGAAGTAAACACAAAATGGAAAGCTTTATCTGAAGGTGGAAAGGAATTAATGCCACTAGGGGAATACCCTTTTAGCAAGTGGTATGGGTGGGTACAGGATCGATATGGTTTATCCTGGCAGTTAATATTTATGGATTATGGACAAGGTGTTCAAAAGATCGTACCAAACTTACTTTTCTCAAATGAGTCATGTGGTAAGGCTGAGGAAGCAATAATTTGCTACACACAAGTGTTTGAAGATTCGGAAGTAAGTACTATTAGCAGATATAAAGAAGGAGAGGCAGTAACACCCAAGGCAAAAATAAACTATGCTGCCTTTAAACTGCACGACATTCCTTTTGCTGCCATGGACAATAGTTTTGATGTGGATTTTAGTTTTAATGAGGCATTTTCACTCATTATTAAATGTGAAGATCAGGATGAAATTAATTATTTTTGGACAAACTCTCTGCTGTACCTGAGGCAGAGCAATGCGGTTGGGTAAAAGATAAGTTCGGAATATCATGGCAAATTGTACCTACAGTATTGTATGAGATGATGAAATTCGGTGATAAAGAAAAATCAAAACGGTTGACAGAGGCGTTTCTAAAAATGAAAAAATTTGATTTGGAAGCTCTGCAAAAAGCATTTGAGGGGTTTTAAATGTTTGGACAAACATGTAAATACAAATAATCATAGATTTAGAATTAAGGTTTGATTATAGTAATAGTAACTAACTCGGATGAGTAAGATTAGAAGGGAGTAAATAAGCATGGCATACTTTGATCTACTTAATATATTGAAAGTACGTTTTGAGAAAAATATGCATCGCCATAGAGATCTGGAATGGGATAAAGTACAAGGAAAGTTGGAAGTTAATACTGAAAAACTACGTTCACTTAATGAAATGGAAGAAACAGGTGGAGAACCGGATGTTTTTGGATATGATGAAATGACAGACGAGTACATTTTTTATGATTGTTCAGAGGAAAGTCCTAAAGGACGTAGGAGTTTGTGCTATGATCAAGAGGCAATGGAAACGAGGAAAGAACATAAACCCAAGAACAGTGCTATTGAGATGGCTGCTTGTATGGGTATAGAGCTTTTGACTGAGGAACAATACCGGGAGTTGCAGAAGCTTGGTAATTTTGATATGAAAACGTCGAGTTGGGTGAAAACACCTAATGAGATTAGAAAACTTGGAGGAGCCCTCTTTTGTGATCGTAGGTATGGCCAAGTCTTCGTATATCATAATGGTGCAGAATCATACTATGCTGCCAGGGGGTTCCGTGGCTCGCTGAGAGTATAATTATATAAATACTAATTGTAAATAATAGATTGTACAAGATTCTATACTAAAGAACTTAATAGAATAATCATATGTAACCACTATTTACACATAGAAATAGATAATTGCAATAAGCAAATAAGACCTAATGCAATTCTTTATTCTATATATAGATCTCATAAACTTATGAAAATTATGTGTAATTTAGTAAGTATGTAATATAATGTATATGAAAGCTTGTGTACTAAATTTTAATTTCAAACATTAAGTGGGGGAAATCATGTTTAAGCTACTAAAAAATATTTTATGGGTATTGTTAATATCATTTTTGTTATTATTTATCCCTAGGCTTGCGGGAATGATCGCTAGTTCATTAAATTATCAAGTAATAGACACTGATGGCGCTTTTGCATGGGTATCTATTCATCACATTTCACAGGCCCTTATCTTTGTTATTCTAATGATTCTTATAAAAAAAATTAAATCCATAGAGTTTGGCTTTAACTGGGGTAACAGAGAAGCTGGAAAGCAATATTTAATTAGTTTTTTTAAATATTTTAGTATGTATACTGTAGGGGCTTTTATAACAGTCGTTGTAACGAAATCATTTCAACCATTTACATTTCCATTATCCACAGTAAACATATTAGGACAATTAGGCTTCCAGCTTCTACTTTCAGGTCCATCAGAAGAACTTATATTTAGAAGTTTTGCAATAACTATGTTAGCCTTAGTAATTGAAGGAAGAGTTTTTAAGGGAAAAGTAAGTTTATCTAATATTATGTCAGCAGTTATTTTTGGGTTAGCCCATGTGGGCTTTACACTTAGACCCTTTGAACTTAGATATAGTGTATTTCAAGTTGTTTATGCGATTATACTAGGCCTGTTTTATGGGGAATGCTATGAAAAATCCGAAAGTGTAATCTATCCAATGATTATGCATAGCTTTACAAATGTTTTAATGGTGGGATTAACAATTGTTTTATCATTTATCCTATAAAAATATAGAACTATAATAAAACGTCCAAGAAGATGTTTTATTTTTTTGATTCCCAAAGGGCATGAGATTTTATCATTGTTAAATTGATATTAAATGAGTTTTAATGAAATTATGTAAATATGTAGTACAAATGATAGTAATTTGTAATAATTGAGAAATATAAATCGAACTTTCATTTTGATATAATTGAAATACACTAACATTTTGTATTAGTTAAATGCAATATAGGTGCTAAGGTACTATATTCTAGAGTTCAAGCTAATCTTTATTCAAAGGGGGAAAAAAATGTTAAATAAAAGTTACTTAAGTAAGTTTATTGTATATTGCGTTGCGTTTTCAGTATTGTTAGTTGGATTACCTGTTGATGCTTTTGCAACATCAACTCCGTGGGATCAATACAAGCAATTTATACCAAATGAATCACCTGTTGTAAAAAGACATTTGAGAGGTGCTTGGATTTCAACTGTAATAAATCTAGATTGGCCATCTGTCGAGACTAGAAACATTGTAAATGATCAAGAAAGAATACACAAAACTAAGGAGGAACTAATTTCAATATTAGATAAATCTGTGGAGATGAATATGAATGCCGTATTCTTTCAAGTGAGCCCTGAGGGAGATGCCCTATATAGATCAGATATTGTACCTTGGTCCCGTTACCTTACTGGAACCTTCGGTAAAGACCCAGGCTTTGACCCATTGGCATTTGCTATAGAAGAAGCTCATAAGCGTAATCTTCAACTTCATGCATGGTTTAATCCATATAGGATATCTATGAATACTAACGAAGCTACAATACAGTCACTTAGTATAAACAAAAGTGTTTATAGAGATTATCCGGATTGGATTAGGACTACAAAGTCTAGGTTTGTAATAGACCCTGGTATCCCTGGGGCAAGAGAATGGGTAAGAAAAAGGGTAATGGAAGTTGTAAAGAATTACGACATAGATGGGATACATTTCGATGATTACTTTTATTATGAAAATTTTGTTGGAGAATTAGAAGATGATAATACCTTTATGCAATTTAATACAGGACAATTTTCTAATAAAGGGGATTGGAGAAGAAATAACACCTATTTACTTGTAAAAGAGATTTCAAATGAAATAAGATCAGCAAAGCCTTGGGTCAAATTCGGTATTAGCCCAGCTGCAATCTGGGCAAACAAAAAGGATGGACATCCTAGTGGCTCAAATACAAATGCTGGATTACCAAACTATGATAGAAGTTTTGCTGATACTAAGAAGTGGGTAGAAGAGGAGATTATCGATTATATCGCTCCTCAGATTTATTTTACTTTTGCTAATCCGCATGTTCCATATGGAGAAGCAGTTAGTTGGTGGTCAGAAGTCACTAAAAACAGAAAAGTACACCTATATATAGGCCAGGCTCTATATAAGGTTAATAGTGATTCGGACCAATATTTCCAGAATCAGAATGCAGTAGATGAATTTGTGCGTCAGCATAAGTTTAATGTTTTGAAGCCGGAAGTAATGGGTAGCATAATGTTTAGATTCAGAAATTTTAATGATTCGAATAAGCAGCAGGTTGTAAATGCTATGAGGCAAGATTTGTGGGGGACTAAGGCTTTGGTTCCTGTTATGGATTGGAAAGGTGGACAGGCTCCACGTACTCCTGTTCAAGGAAAAGTAGAGGCTCTTTCTAATCAAACAAAGTTGACTTGGATAGATAATGGTGGAAATACGGCTTATTATGCAATATATAGGATGAATAAGGGTAATAGTCTAGACATTGACTCTGATAGAAGTGCCCTTCAACTTATAGGAACTGTAAGAAAAAGTGATAAAACTGTTCAGGAATTTATTATTAATAGTAGTTATGACCTTGATAAAATAGACTTTGCTATAACTGCTCTAGATAGACTTCATAATGAGAGTAAAGAGTTACTAATTACGGTAAATCAATCAAGGTATTTTAGCGATGTTAACAATCAACACGCTTGGGCAATTAAGGCGATCGATAACCTGTATGAAAGAGGCGTAATCAATGGTGTTGGAAATGGAAGATTTGCTCCAGGTAATAATATAACTAGGGCTGACTTTTTAGTTATGGTGATGAATTCATATAATATAGAACTTGATTCAAACGTTACGAACAACTTTGCTGATGCAGGTAACAAATATTACACAAAATATCTTGGCACTGCGAAAAGGCTTGGCCTTGTGTCAGGAGTTGGTAATAACCTTTATTCACCTGAAACTCCAATAACACGTCAAGATATGCTTGTAATTTTACATCATGTATTAGATAAGTTAGGAGCGTTGCCTGTTGATAATAATGTCGGTAGGCCTTTTGAAGAGTTTAAAGATATAAATGAGATTCCTAGTTATGCATTAGGTGCAATGAAATTTTTCGTGAGAACAGGTATCGTGCAAGGAGAAGGCAATAGACTTATGCCTAGAACAACAGCTACTAGAGCGCAAACAGCTCAAGTGCTTTTTAACATATATACAAAATAGGATTATTATAGAAGAGAAGCTTTAGATATATTTGATATTAGATTATTAAATGTAATAACTCAAATTTATTGATAAATCTTATATTTTATCAATAAATAAATCTCATTTTATGTAATGTTTAATATTTAATGAATATAAATTTACTTTCTTGGGAATTTTATTTGTGAGGTTAGATTTTAAATCTTTAATAAAATTCGGAGGTATTATTAGATGAATGGTACAGTAAAATGGTTTAATGCAGAAAAAGGATTTGGATTTATTACAGGAGAAGACGGCAAAGATGTTTTTGCACATTTTTCTCAAATAAATACCAATGGATTTAAAACACTTGAGGAAGGTCAAAAAGTTTCATTCAATGTAACTCAAGGACCTAAAGGTCTTCAAGCAGAAGATATTACTGCTATATAAAATACTATAGTAAAAAACCCCCTGATAGAATGTTTTAGGGGGTTTTTTCATGGTTATTATAGCCTATAACTGTGCTTAACAGCGTAATTCAAGCAATATATACATAGGTACAAAGGATAGTTAGAAGTACCCTTATGTGACTTAGAAATTAACAATAATAAAACAAGCTTATTAATCTATGACGTAAAATTAAAATATTATTAAATTTTGTTTGAAAATTCAGAAAAAAAAATATATAATATTATGTATATTTAAATTGAGTCAGGTTATAAATTATTGTTCTATAAGTAAAGCTATATAAGCTGAGATAAAAGAAAAGAAAGAGGAGAAAGAATATGGGTAAAACTTTAGCTGAAAAAATATTTGATGCACACAGAGTGAATATGCCGTTTCCTGATACGCATGTTCTAAAATTGGATAGAGTTTTCTGTCATGAAATTACGACACCAATTGCAATTACGGACCTTATGGCTAGGGGGATGGACAGAGTCTTCGACCCTACGAAAATTAAAGCAGTAATAGATCATGTAACCCCTGCGAAGGATTCGAAAACAGCTGAACAGGGAAAAATACTACGTGACTGGGCTAAAAGACATGGTATTAAGGACTTTTTTGACATTGGAAGAAATGGAGTTTGTCATGCAATATTTCCTGAAAAGGGTTTCGTTAGACCAGGTTTTACAATAATTATGGGTGACTCTCATACTTGTACTCATGGAGCTTTTGGTGCTTTTGCAGCAGGAGTTGGAACTACAGACCTTGAAGTAGGTATATTAAAAGGGGTTTGTGCATTTCATTCACCTAAAACTATAAAATTCGTATTAAATGGTTCATTAAAACCAGGTGTTTACGCAAAAGACCTAATACTATTCATTATAAAAGAGCTTACAGTAAATGGTGCAACAAATATGGTAATAGAGTTTACAGGACCTGTAGTAGATGCTATGTCAATGGAATCACGTATGACATTGTGTAATATGGCGATAGAAGCAGGTGGTACAAGTGGAGTATGCTATCCGGATATGACAACAGTGGAATATTTGTGGGAATTTATTAAGGATGAATTTAGTTCAAAACAAGAAGCTTTAAAAGAATACTCTAAGTGGATTTCTGATGAAGATGCAAACTATGAAAAAATATATGAATATGATATTTCTAATTTAGAGCCTATGGTTACTTTTGGGTTTAAACCGGATCAAGTTAAACCAGTAGATGAAATGATTGGTACAAAAATTGACCAGGTTTATATTGGAAGTTGTACAAATGGTAGAATAGAAGACCTTAGAATTGCAGCTGAAATTCTTAAAGACAAGAAAATTAATGATGACGTTCGTGGAATTGTAAGTCCTGCAACTCCAGATATTTATACTATGGCTTTAAAAGAAGGTATAATTGAAATCTTCCAAAATGCTGGGTTTTGTGTAACAAATCCTACATGCGGGGCTTGTCTTGGTATGAGTAATGGAATTCTTGCGAACGGTGAATCATGTGCTTCGACAACAAATCGTAACTTTAATGGTAGAATGGGTAAAGGTGGTACAGTTCATTTAATGAGCCCTGCAACAGCTGCAGCTTCAGCTCTTGAGGGAAAAATAACAAATTCTCAATTATATAAAGGATAGTTAGTGGGGGAAAAAAATGAAAAAATTTAGTGGAAAAGTTTTATTCTTAGACAGAAGTGATATCAATACTGATGAGATAATTCCAGCGAAATATCTTACGGAAATTACGAAGGAGGCTTTAAAACCATTCTTATTAGAAGACTTAGTGCTTAATGGGTTCAACAATAAGGAAGATATTAATGATAAGGCAGTAATAGTAACAAGAGAAAATTTTGGATGTGGTTCTTCAAGAGAGCATGCCCCATGGGCTCTTGAGGTAAATGGAATAAATGTAGTTATCGCAGAAAACTTTGCAAGAATATTTAGACAGAATATGTACAATTGCGGCATGTTTGCAATACAATTACCGAAAGAAAAGATTGATTATCTTTTTGACACATATTCTGACAAAGATACTACTATAACAATAGACATTGACAGATCTAAGATTATCGTGACTACCCAAGATAGATCAGATGAAATTGATTTTGTAATTGGTGAGTTTGACAAGACACTAGTTAAAGAAGGCGGCTGGGTTGGCTATGCTGATAAAAACTACTAATTTATAGGTATCCATTTAAACTGGTGAAGAGTAGTAAAGTAATTAAAAACATATTGAATTCTATATTATTTGAATAGTTTCCTAAGTGGAACCAGACCGTATTTAGTCAATTGACTTAATACGGTCTTTTTGGATTGTATTAGATTGGATCTTTAAATCATTTAATACTGTACTAAATTTTATTAGCTTTTTAAAAGAGGTTCTTTATTAATATTTAAAGATTTTGAGATCTAAACAATTATTAGTTAACCAACTAATATATATTGGTTGACAATACTTCTTCAGTATTCTATAATTAACTGATATTAGTAGCTTTATATATTTTAATAGAGACATGAATATGAATATGGCCATGATATTATCAAATTCTCAAACAAACTAGGAGGTCGAATAGCAATATAATAAATGAATAAAGAAGCATTGAATCAGCTTACATTAAACATATAGAATTTATATAAGATTTACTGGAATTATAATAACGCATTTTAATTACTAGGAGGAAAAATAATGACTAAAAATTTTAAACTAAAAGATATGATGTATTCTTCGATATTTGCTGCTTTAATTAGTGTACTAGGTTATGTTGTAATACCCCTTCCTTTTAGTCCTGTACCGGTAACTGGGCAGACTTTAGGGATTATGTTAGCTGGGCAGCTGTTGGCGCCATTTCAAGCATTCTTAAGTGTTTTTATATTTATACTGCTTGGAGTTGCTGGAGTTCCTGTTTTTTCAGGTGGTAGATCAGGAATAGGTGTTTTAGCCGGACCTTCTGGTGGGTATATTGTGGGTTTTTTAGTAGGAGCTGTAGTTATAAGTCTACTATGTAGAAAATCAAACAATATATGGAAATTAGGGGGTTCAGCGATAGTTGGAGGAATTATAGTTGTTTATTTATTAGGTGTATCTAGGCTAAACTTTTTAACTGGAATGGGGTTAGAGAAGGCAATTGTTACTGGTGCACTGCCATTCATACCAGGAGATATTTTAAAGGTAATCGCTGCAACATTGTTAGCTAAAAGGTTAAAACCACATTTAAAAAGTAGGTAGATAATAGATGAATAAAGTTTATATCGTAGATGGTTGTAGAACCCCAATAGGAAAGAAAAATGGAAAGCTTTCTACTTATCTTCCGGAAAAATTAGGAGCAGCTGTTATGAATAGGTTACTTGGGCGAAATGCTCTAAAACCAAAGAATATTGATGAAGTATTCCTCGGAAATGCTATTGGCCCTGGTGGTAATATAGCTAGACTCTCTTTATTGGAAGCAGGATGGGACCAATCAATACCAGCTACAACTATAGATTTTCAGTGTGGCTCAGGGATGAAATCAATATTTGTGGCTTACTATATGATTAAAGCCTCTGAAGCAAATTTAGTGATAGCTGGTGGAGTAGAAAGTACATCTTTAGAACCTATGAGAAGATATAACAATAAAGATCCTAAATTTGAAGGTGAAGCTGTTTTTTATTCTAAGGCCCAGTTTTCACCTTTTATTTTAGGAGACCCGGATATGCTAACTGGTGCTGAAAAAACAGGAGAGCTCTTTGGACTAAGTAGAGATGATATGGATAGATGGGCTTTAATGAGTCATAAGAGGGCTATTGAAGCTAAGTATGAGAATAAACTTAAAGATGTAATAATTAGTTTGGATGGAGATAGTCAAATTTCCGATGAAAGTATAAGAGAAAAAATGTCTATGAGACTTTTAGCTAAGGCTGCACCAGTAGTAAAACCAGGTGGAAATATAACAAGTGGTAATTCATGCTTAACACATGATGGTGCTTGTGCACTATTACTGGCCTCACAAGAGGCAGTAGAAAAATATAATCTTAAGCCAATAGCTATTATTGAAGCCGTTGGAAGTATAGGAGTAAATCCAAATTACCCACCAGTCGGTGCAATAAATGTAGTTAAGAAATTACTTAATGAAAGGAAATTAACTTCAAATCAAATAGATGTTTATGAAGTTAATGAAGCATTTGCAGTAAAGATATTAGGCTTTATTAAGGAGTTAGGTATTTCGGAAGAAACTATAAATCTCTGGGGTGGGGCATTAGCATATGGACATCCCTATGGAGCTTCTGGTGCTATTATTACTCTTCACCTAGCTGAAATACTGAAAAAGGATAATAAAGAGAGAGGTATTGCTGCAATAGGAGTCGCTGGTGGACAGGGGGCTGCTATTATGATTAGAAATATAACAAAGGATGAATAACTCATGTGTTTAAGTATAATTGATAGAATAGCTACTAATGACGGTAAAAGGGAATTTATACAATCTGACTATGAGGAGTATTCATACTTAGAAGCAAAAGAATTTATTGACAATATTTCTGAACAGTTGTTAAAGTTTGGAAATAAAGGGGATTTGGTAATTATAAAGGAGGATAGCCCAGTTAAGCAACTCATGTATTTCTTATCCTCTTGGAAGGCTGGACTAATTTCTGTCATCCTTTCACCGAATATTTCCAAGGAAAACTACAAACGATTAATTAATAAAATTGACCCTAGAATAATTATTAATGGGGAGATCAAGCTATATAAAGATAATAGAGCATCTGGTTTAGACCATGGTTCAAATCTTTTTCTTTGTGCCCTTTCCTCTGGAACTACAGGGGAAGAAAAATTAATATGGAGAAGTTATAACACCTGGGAAAGAGCATTTAAACATCAAAGTGAAATATTTAATATTAACAAGGGTAATAGACTACTGTTAAATGGAAACTTTCACTACACAGCGAACCTTAACGGTGCTATACATATTTTTTATGAGGGTGGCACATTAGTCCATACGAAAAAACAAAAACCTATGGAAATAATGAATATCATCAATAAAAAAAATATTGATGCTATTTTTATGGTTCCAGCGTTATATAAAATATTAACGACTAGTGACAATATACAATCATTAGAGGTTAAATCAGTTGTATCCGCAGGTTCTAAATTAGATATGAATACATTTAGTAGATTAAAAGAAATATTTCCGAAGGCAAAAATTGTTGAATATTATGGGGCAAGTGAACTTGGACATATATCCTATTTAAATTTCGAAGATTCCCTACAGAAAGAAGGTAGTGTAGGGAGAGCTTTTCCAGATGTACAAATAATTATTGAAAACGAAAAAGTATGGGTCAAGAGTCCTTATATTGCTGATGGTTTTCCTACAAAGCATTCAGCGGGGGACTTGGGATATTTAGATGAAGATAATTTTTTATTTCTTACAGGTAGAGAAGGAAATATTATTAACAAAGCAGGGGAAAAAATAATGGCAGAAGAGATTGAAAAGGTCATAATGCAACATCCCGATGTTAATGAGGCTGTAGTTATAGGAAAGGCTCACCACTTAAAGGGAGAAGAGATTATGGCAGTCATATCAATTTATGAGAAGTTAAATGAAGTAGAGCTAAAAAATGAAATAAAGATGTTTTGTAAACGGTATTTAGAATATACAAAAGTTCCAAAGGACATTGTTATTATAAACAGCATTCCTAGAAATGAGAATGGAAAGATAGATAGAAGGTTACTTAAACAATTTGGCAACGGAAGTTTAATCTAGGTAGAAGAAGATTTATCGATAATTTTATAAATATAGAGGGAGTATTGCCTCCCTCTATATTTATATGGAATATTGTATGAATTAAAGCCTATATTTTAGAATGCTCTCCTTTGCTTTCGTATTCATTAGTACTCTTAACTACAAGGGAAACTAGTCCTAGTAAGGCTAATAGATTAGGTATAACCATTAGACCATTAAAAGTGTCAGCTAATTCCCATACGATTTCAACTTTCATTGCAGTACCCAAAATAATAAAACTTAATACAAAAACTCTGTAAAAGCCAATACCTTTTTTACCAAATAAATATTTAATGTTTGATTCCCCAAAGTAGTACCAACCAATTATAGTAGATAGGGCAAAGAAGAATAAGCATATAGCAACAAAGGTAGCACCATGGGTGCCTAAACCTCTAATGAATGCTTCTTGTGTCAGTTGAGATCCATTAAGGCCAGTTGAAAGAGATCCAGTTGTCAAAATTACTAATGCAGTTAATGTACATACTATGCCAGTATCGATAATTATACCCATTATTGCAACTAATCCCTGCTGTGCTGGATGGTCTACCTTTGCAATAGCATGGGCATGAGGGGTTGAACCCATACCAGCCTCGTTAGAAAACAAACCTCTAGCTACTCCATAACGGAAGGCTTCTTTTATTGAAGCACCGATAATTCCACCAGTTGCTGCCATAGGATTAAAAGCTCCAATAAAAATCATTTTGAAAGCTGGTAGAATTTGATTGTAATTCATTATAACAATTGTAAGGGCACCTATAATATATAGGCCTGCCATAAAAGGAACGATTTTTTCAGTAAAAGAAGCTATTCTGTTAATACCGCCAATTATAATTAGACCAACTAAAGCTGCAACAAATCCCCCTGTTACTAACTTAGGGATATTAAAAGCAACATATGCTGCTTCTGATATAGAATTTGACTGAACCATATTCCCCATAAACCCTAATGCTAGTACAATAGCTATCGCGAAAAATCCTGCTAAAAATTTACTATTTAAACCATTTTTAATATAGTATGCTGGACCGCCCGTTAATTCACCGTCCACTTTTTCTGTATAAAGTTGAGATAGAACTGCTTCACCAAAAATTGTTCCCATTCCTAGGAAACCGCTTAACCACATCCAAAAGATTGCTCCTGGGCCACCCGCAGCAATAGCTGTCGCAACTCCAGCCAAATTTCCTGTACCAACCTGGGCAGCTATTGCAGTTGTTAGAGCTTGAAATGAAGAAATACCATTTTCATCTGCTTTCTCTTTTTTATTAAAGATTCCGCCAAATGTTTCTCTCCAAATATCTTTAAATCTTCTAATTTGAATGAATCTTAGCTTCACTGTAAAAAGTACTCCTGTACCCAATAAAAAGAATAACATTACTGGGCCCCATAAAACACCATTAATTTTAGAAATGATTTCCATTAATAATTTCATGACAAAACCTCCGTAGTATAGTTAAATATATTTTTTATAACAGTTATAAATTAGGACTTATATTTTACAGATTGTAATAATGTAGTATTGATTTGCATCTCTCCTTTACAAGTAATATTGAGATTCAAAAAAAAGAAAAGAGACTATTCAAAGTTTAGTCTCTGGTTGGAATTAGATTTTTCATGCATGAACAAACCATTGTATGTACAAAGAAACGTAGATACAATAGTATTACATTAAATGAGAAAAATCCCCTGTCCTTTTACCTGAGAGTTTCACCTGATGTTTCAGGCTTTCCCCTTCGGTGCTCTTTTGAGTCTCTCCAGAGGCTCGTCCAATAACAGTCTACAGTTTGTATTCTATTACCTTCATCCGATACGTATAAAATTTTATTTTGTGAACAAATGTTATTCTACCATGAACATACTTATAAAATCAAGAGCCATTATTAGGACCTTTAGTAATATATCTATTTTTATTGGAAAACATGTAGTATTGGAAAAAATAGCAAAACATGTTATGTTATCAGTAGAAGACAGAAATTTTAACTGGGAAACTCATTGGTTAGAGTGAGTGAGGATACTGTCCATAGATTTTAATGTTTAGTAAAGATTTATAGTCATAATGGTGATTGAAGATTTAAATCATATTAATTTTTTATAACACCCTTTAATTTCAAGCGTAAAAATAGAAAACGAGGGTTATGAAAAATTTTAAAATATAAAAAAAATCACAAAAATAATAATTATACTGACTTGATTTATAACATATGATATAATGAATATGGAACATGTTTCATTAGTTTGTTCTTTAGGGTGAAAGTATTGTGTTAAAAAGTGTTTATTTTAATTAAAGGTTATATTCATAAAGTGTGAAGTACAAGTCATATATTTAATATAATTAAAGTAGGATGTGCTGCTCAAATTAACTGAGTATGTACAATAATTTACTAAGACATGCATGGAACTTGTTCCACATGTTGTGTTTTAAATTTTAAGGGTACAAAGCATAGAGATAAGTAAATTGATTGAAACTAATTATAGATAAAAAATTTCTGAGATATGGGAATTATAAAGGTAGGAATTGATATGTCAAATATTAGAGAGATTGCGAAAAGGGCTGGAATTGGAATTGCAACCGTATCCAGATACCTAAATGATAATGGTTATGTTAGTGAGGAATCTAAGAAAAAAATTCAAAAAGTGATAGAGGAGTTAAATTATACTCCTAATGCACTAGCGAGAGCGGTGTTTACTAAAAATTCTAAAACGATAGGATTAATGGTTCCAAATATATCAAACCCATTCTTCAATCAATTAGCATCTGTTATAGAAGATTACGCGAAAAATATGGGATATAATATATTTTTATGCAACACAGATGATGATAAGGAAAAAGAAAAAAATTATTTAGAAGTTTTGAAAAGTCATAGGGTAGCAGGTATTATTGCTTCACGAAGTCAGTGCAAATCAGAATATAGCAATATTAACATTCCTGTAGTGGCCTTTGAAAACCATATACTCGATAATATTATTACCGTTTCTTCCGATAACTATAATGGAGGAAGAATGGCGTTTGAGCATCTATATAGTAAAAACTGCGAAAGAATTTTGCAGATAAGAGGACCTAAATCTTTTGAAGCAACGGAGCTAAGATTTGAAGGATTTATGGATGCGGCCAAAGATAAGGGTGTAGAGGTAAGCTTTATTGAGTTTCAGAGCGACTTTCAAGTAGAAATGTTAGAGGCAGATATAAATAGTATGAATGATATTAGTCAATATGATGGCATATTTGTTTTTAATGATATCGCAGCAGCTACTATAATGAGATCTCTTAAAAAAAGAGGGGTTACAATACCGAATCAAGTTAAGATTATTGGGTTTGACAATAGTTTTATTGGTGAGCTTCTATATCCTTCACTAACTACTATTAATCAGCCAATAGAAGAAATAGGTAGAACTATCGTTGAATTATTAATCAAGCAAATCAATGGAGATGAAGTTGCAGTAAAAGACTATATTTTGCAAACAAAACTTATAGAACGAGAGACAACTTTGTCTTTAGAAATATAATGTACTTTTCATGTAAGTTTATTCTAATTATAGGATTAAATTAGGTCCTAGGCGGCTAATTTTTACAAATACATTTAGACATAACTTTACATCTTTAAAAAAATATAACTATTTGTAAAACAAAATTTAATAAGTATATAGAAATATTCTATAGCATGAAAGGAGATTAAAATGGATGAGGTTGTTAAACTAAGAGTTCGTAACATTGAGAAATCTTTTCCTGGTGTTAAAGCATTAGATAATATTAACTTCTCTGTAAGAAAAGGCACAGTTCATGTATTGTGCGGTGAAAATGGGGCTGGCAAGTCTACTTTAATGAAGATTATTAATGGGATTTACAAAGCTGATGCTGGGGAAATATTAATCGATGGAAAAGTTGTTGAAGTACAGGATCCGATTAAAGCTAGAAGCTTAGGGATATCTATGATATTCCAAGAGTTAAACTACATTCCAGAAATGACTGTAGAGGAAAGTCTATTTGTAGGGAACTGGCCTAAGAACAGGTATGGTAATGTTGATTGGGGGGCAATACGAAGGAATACAATTGTACTTTTAAATAGAGAGGGTCTAGATTACTCTCCTGAAACAAAGCTAAAGGATTTAACAGTCTCTGATATACAAATGTTAGAGATATTAAAAGCTATCTCATGGAATTCAGATATAATTATTATGGACGAACCTACCTCTGCAATCACTCAAAAAGAAGTTGAAGTACTGTTTAAAAAAATAAATGAATTAAAAAGTAGAGGCGCATGTATTATATATATTTCTCATAAAATGGATGAGATTTTCAAAATTGCTGATGAAATAACTGTTTTTAGAGATGGATGTGTTATTGATTCAAGACCCAAAGAACAGTATGATATGGAAACTGTTATATCTCAGATGGTAGGTAGAAAATTAGAAAATAATTTTCCTAAAGAAGAGGTTGAAATTGGCAATACATTACTTGAAGTAAAAAACCTAACAAATAAAGGTAATTTTAACGAAATAAGCTTTCATGTTCGTGAGGGTGAAATAATTGGTTTTGCTGGGCTTATGGGGGCTGGTAGAACAGAGATTATGAGATCTCTATTTGGTCTTGATGAATACCAATCTGGGGAGATTATAATCAAAGGTGAGAAAGTCAGTATTAAAACTGTTAAGGACTGTATAAATAAAAAGGTTGTAATGTTATCAGAGGATAGACGTAGATATGGTATAGTACCAGTAAGAAGTGTTAGGGAAAACGTTTCTCTTAGTAGTCTAAAGAAGTTTATATATAGAGGTAGACTACACGCTAAAGAAGAGAATGCTGTTATAGAGGATTATTGCAAGAAAATGAGGGTTAAAACACCTACTGTTGAAACCTCAATAGAATCTTTAAGTGGTGGTAATCAACAAAAAGTAATTCTTGCTAAATGGATGGTTACTGATCCAGATGTTTTAATTTTAGATGAACCAACAAGGGGAATTGATGTTGGGGCAAAGTATGAAATATATGTTTTAATGATGGAATTGGCTAAACAGAAAAAAGGCATTATAATGGTTTCTTCTGAACTTCCTGAACTTATTGGAATGTGTGACAGAATATATGTTATATCAAAAGGTAAAGTAGCTGGTGAGTTAATGAGAAGTGATTTTTCACAAGAAGAAATTATGAAATTAGCCACTAAAACAAGTTAAATTGAGGTGAATACATGACAACTAATAAAATAAATAAAATTTGGACAGAGATAAAAAGTAAATATAGTATATTTTTAGTATTAGCTGTTTTATTCATTATATGCTCCTTAGCAAATGAAAACTTTTTATCCTATACTAACTTAACGAATATTTCTAGGCAAATTTCTGTAGTAACGATTTTAGCCTTTGGGCAAACAATACTAATAATATGTGGTATGTTAGACTTGTCATCAGGTTCAGTTTTAGCCTTGGCAGGGGTGCTTTCGGTATCAACCTACATTAATACTGGATCTCTACTTTTAGCTTTCATAGTAGCTATTATTGCCAGTGTAATATGTAATATACTAAATGGTCTAATGGTTACAAAATTTAAGACACCGCCTTTTATTGCTACTTTGGCTATGATGACTATGGCCCGTGGAGCAGCACTGTTATATACTAATGGACAAAACATATATCAAATTGGTGATTATATTAAGTTTGGTCAAGGCTCAACCTTTGGACTTCCAACACCTATAGTTTTCATGTTAGTAATATTAGCAATTACCTGGTATATTTTAAAACATACTATTTTCGGAAGATCGGTATATGCGATTGGTGGTAACGAGGAAGCAGCTAATGCCTCAGGAATAAGTGTAGATAGTATTAAGATGAAAGCATATATTATAAATGGTGTATTTGTAGGTATTGCTGGAGTTATATTCATGTCTAGGGTTAATGGTGGAATGCCTAACGGTGCGGTTGGTTTTGAGTTCCATGCCCTTACAGCAGCTGTAATTGGCGGAACAAGCTTCACTGGTGGAATTGGATCTGCAGTAGGTACTCTAGCAGGTGCATTCATTGTTGGTTTTCTAGATAATATCATGGTTCTAACAAGAGTAAACTCGTATTTACAACAAATTATTCGTGGTGCAATAATAGCACTAGCTGTAATATATGATATATGGGCAAAGTCAAAAAGAACAAAACGAAAGTTAAGAAGTGTTGAAGCAGATTCGAAAGAAACAGCGAAGAATAACTAAAGGCTTTAATAGAGTAATCTATTAAAATAAAATTATTTAAGGGGGAGATTAAATGAAAAAATGGTTATCAGTATTACTAGTAGTTGTATTAATGATGTCAGTGTTAGTAGGGTGTAGTAAACCTGCAGAAACTAAAACGGAACCTAAAAATGAAGGTCCTCAGGTTTATAGAGTAGCTTATATTGCGAGAGCACAAGCTGACTCATTTGCTGCATGGTTAGCAAACGCTGTTAAAGAAGAAGCTGAAAAGTATGACAATATTGTTGTAGACATATTTGATGGTCAAGCTAATGACTCAACTCAAAATGCATTAATTGAAAATGCTATAACAAGCAAGTATGATGCAATAATTATCCAACCAAACAATGGTGAAGCACAAAGACCATATGCTGAAAAAGCTGTTGCGGCTGGAATCATTACAATTACGACAAATGCAAGAATCGATGGAATCGAAGGAGCATCTTCAGTAGACGCTGATCCATATGCACAAGCAGCAGTTAACGCGGTTGTTGCAATTGATCAAATTCCTCAAAATGCTAATGTAGTTGTATTAAATGGACCTCCAGGAAACTTCCATGCTGATGCAAGACGTGTTAGCTGGCAAAAAGAGTTCTTTGAAAAAAGACCTGATGTAAAAATCGTTGGAGAAGAAATCGCTAACTGGAATAAAGATGAAGCTATGAACTACATGGAAACATGGGTACAAGCGAACAGCAAAATTGACGCTATAATTGCTATGAACGACAATATGGCAGCTGGTGCACTTGAAGTAGTTAAAGGTGATGCAAGATTTGCTAATATTTTAGCTTACGGTGTTGATGGAACAGCTGAAGCGGTACTATTAATTAAAGAAGGATTAATGACTTCTACAAGTTTACAAAGTGCTTATGAACTTGCTACTAATTTATTAGCAACAAGCCATAAACTTTTAACTGGTGAAGAAACTAAAATCGATATGGATATCGATTGTCCATTAATCAATATTGATAACGTTGATGAATTCATTGAAATGCACAAAAGAGCAGGAGCAATAAGATAAGTAAGGTTTGAATTTCAATATAATTGGTGCGCAGCTAGCAATGGTATGCGTACCAATTTTAATATAAGGATAAAAATATAATTAATTAAGGGGGCAATCTTAATGTGTAATAAGGCAATTTTTATGCAAGGTACTAACAATATGGTAGTTAAAGATGTTCCGATGCCTGAAATAAAAGAAAATGAAGTACTTATTAAAGTGGATGTAGTTGGTATATGTGGATCTGACGTTCATTACTATACACATGGGAAAATCGGTAGTTTTGTTGTTGAAGGAGATTTTATCTTAGGCCATGAGTGTGCCGGAGAAGTTGTAGAGATTGGTAAAAATGTAAAAAATCTTGTTGTTGGTGATAGAGTAGCTTTAGAACCAGGTAAAACTTGTGGAAAATGTGAATTCTGTAAGAGTGGTAAATACAATCTTTGTACAGATGTGGAGTTCTTTGCAACACCTCCTTACCACGGTGTATTTACTAACTATGTTGCTCATCCAGAAGATATGTGCTTTAAGCTACCTGAAAATGTTTCAAATACAGAAGGGGCTTTAGTAGAACCATTAGCAGTGGGGTTACATGCAACTGACCAAGGTGGAGTTAAACTAGGAAATACAGTAGTTATTTTTGGAACTGGTTGTATCGGCCTTGTAACATTACTTTCAGCTAAAGCTAAAGGTGCTTCTAATGTGATTGTTGTTGATGTATTAGAGAATAGATTACAAGTGGCTGAGAAAATTGGCGCAACTCATGTTATTAATGCTAAAACTACTAATGTAATAGAGAAAATTGCAGAACTTACAAATGGCAGAGGTGCAGATGTAGTAATTGACACTGCTGGGGCAGAAATAACACTAAAACAAACTGTAGATGTAGTTAGACGTGGCGGAACAATAGTATTAGTTGGAATGACACCTAAAGACGAAGTTGAATTTGACTTTATGAAGCTTATGGGTAAAGAAGCAGAAATTAAAACTGTTTTTCGTTACAGAAATCTATATCCGACTGCAATTAATGCTATCGCAAGTGGATCATTAAATGTAAAAGATATAGTTAGTCATGAGTTTGAGTTTGACAAAACTAAGGAAGCCTTTGATTTCGTTGCAGGAAACGCTAGTGACGTAGTTAAAGCTGTAATTAAAATTAAGTAAATACCCAAATCAGAAAAGAGGGGAAAAAATGTATTTTGTTGGTATAGACATTGGAACAACCTCAGTTAAAATAATTGCAATAAATGAAAATGGTGAAATTGTCAAATCAGTCAGTAAAGAATATCCTATATCATTTCCAAAACCTCTTTGGTCTGAACAAAATCCAGAGGATTGGTGGGAGCAATGTATAGTAGGACTTAATGAGCTTTTGGATGATTTAGATAAAAGTAAAGTTAAGGCTATAAGTTTTAGTGGTCAAATGCATGGAATGGTTACTCTAGATGAGAATGACAAAACTATAAGGCCTGCAATACTATGGAATGACCAAAGGACCGAGAAAGAGTGTGAGTATTTAAATAATGTAGTAGGACAGTCGAAGATATCTAGCTGGACAGGGAATCTAGCATTACCAGGTTTTACTGCTCCAAAAGTATTATGGTTAAAGGAAAATGAGCCAGAGAATTTTAAAGCCGTAAAGAAAATAATGCTTCCTAAGGATTACATTGCATATAAAATGTCAGGAATATTTGCAACGGATATGTCTGATGCATCTGGCACTTTGTATTTAGATGTGAAAAATAGAAAATGGTCTTTAGAAATGCTTGAGGTCTTAGGTGTTTCAGAGAGCCAATTACCAAAGCTACTTGAATCTTATGAGGTAGTTGCTAATATAAAATCTGATCTAGCAGCTGAGTTAGGACTTCGTGATGATGTGAAAATTGTGATTGGCGGTGGAGATCAGGCTGTTGCTGCTGTAGGTGGCGCAGTAGTTAAACCAGGCTCCTGTTCATTATCCCTTGGTACTTCAGGTGTTGTTTTCACGTCAAATGAACAATTCTTTGTAGATGAAAACAATAGTCTACATTCTTTCTGTCATGCAAATGGAAAATATCATCTAATGGGAGTAACACTTGCTGCGGCTGCATCTCTTAAGTGGTGGATAGAAACTATAATTAAAACGGAAAACTATGAAGAACTACTAAAAGAAGCGAAAGAGGCTGAAGTAGATGACAATGTATTTTATCTCCCTTATTTAATGGGTGAAAGAACACCACATAACGATCCTAATTGCAGGGGGACCTTTATTGGACTTAATATGATTCATGAAAGAAAGCATATGACTAGAGCAGTACTGGAAGGTGTAGCCTTTTCACTTAGAGATACCTTTGAAATAATAAAAGAAATGGGAATTGCAATTGATAGCATTAGTATTAATGGCGGTGGAGCGAGAAGTGAACTTTGGTGTGAAATAATTGCTGATGTACTAAACGTAACAGTAAATAAACTAAACACTAATGATGGTCCTGCTTATGGAGCAGCCATATTAGCTACAGTTGGGTTTGGGTTGTTTAATACAGTAGAGGAAGCTTGTAGTAAATACATTAATATAACTGATAGCATTGCACCTAATGCAAAAAATGCTGAAATATATAACAAAAAGTATGATAAATTTAGAAAAATATATCCTGCGACAAAAGAGTTATTTAAACAACTAAACAATTAATATAACTTAGGATAAAAAATAAACTATTTATATGTTTTAGTAACAAGTAGTTTTCATCATAAATACATCTGTAGACCACCTATAGATGATTTAAAGTATAATAGTTTCTAACGAAAAACTTACACAATTGAAAGTGTAAGTTTTTCTAATTAATAAATTAGTATTCTGTAGCTTATGTTAGTCGATTTAAACTAGAAATCAATATTTATATGAGAATATGGGTATAACATATAAGAAAGTATTGTATTCTAGAGATTTGAGTAAGATATTTTAACTACATAATAAATTGATATTTAGCAAGTAGTAATATATAATAAAATGTATTAAAACTAAATAAATGGACAGGTGCTGATTATAAGAAAAGTTATGAATCAGTGAAAAGGGAAGATGGGTATAAGCCCACGCGGTCACGCCACTGTAATAGAAGAGTTCTTCAAGTAAGCCACTGGGAAACTGGGAAGGTTTGGGGAACAATGAAACTTAAGCCAGAAGACCTGCCTGAACCATATCACCAATTAAACTCTACGAGCGATAGGGGGTGACATTATACACAGGATTACTTCTGCGTATTTGTAACCTTTCGACTAGTTTTTGACGAGAGGTTTTTTATTTTGTCTATCATCTAGGTATTTAGTTACAAGGATTTCGCTAAAACTATTAATCTGTAAATCAAGATTCTATGGTAGTAGTATATACAATCCACATTCTGGTACAATAGTTTTGATATAGAAATAAGAGCAATATTAAGTAATTTAATAAATTCATAAAGGAGTATGGCCATGAAAGGAATAATTATTATAGGACACGGAAGCAGAAATAAGGAAGCTCAAAGTCAGTTTATACAAGTAGTAGATAAGGTTAGAGAGAAGACACAGTTAGTAGTAGAAGGAGCATTTATGGAACTTGCAGAACCAGGTTTCTTTGATGTAATAAAAAAACTGGAAGATATGGGGATTATTGAAATTACGGTTTATCCACTCTTTCTATTTTCAGGTGTACATATAAATGAAGACATACCTCAAATGATAGGGGAAGCAGAACAAAAACATCCTGGAATAATGTTTAGAATGTTAGAACCAATAGGAGTAAGAGAAGAGCTGATTAATATAGTTGTAAATTCTATTAAGGAGTAAGGGATATGTTTGAGTATATTAAAAATCCTAATTTAATTGAGGAAAAGAGCTTTGACATAATCAGTGAGCTTTTAGGAGACAAAAATGTAATCGGATTGAGCGGAGATATAATTAAAAGGGTAATTCACACGACTGCTGATTTCGAATATGTGCACTTATTGGAGTTTAAATTAGGGGTTGAACAATTGCTATTAAAAGCCTTTAAGGAAGGCTGTACAATAGTTAGCGATACTAATATGATTAAAGCAGGAATAAGTAAAAAGCTATCTAATGAATTAGGAATAAAGATTGAATGTTATGTAGACAGTAAGGAGGCCTATGACGTATCGAAGACTGAAGGTATTACCCGTTCTATGGCAGCTGTTGACATCGCAGGAAAATTAAATGAAAATATCGTTTTTATCATTGGCAATGCACCAACAGCCCTATATAGAATTATGGAGCTGTATAAAAATAATAGAATTAAACCTATAGCTGTAGTTGGAGTTCCAGTGGGCTTTGTAGGAGCAGCTGAATCTAAGGATGAGCTATGGAATACAGAAATACCTTGTATAATTACTAGGGGTAGAAAAGGTGGAAGTACAATAGGAGTAGCTATTGTAAATGCTATTTTGAGGGAGGCAAATAAAAGCCTTGGATAATAGTAAATTTGTTATGAAAAATGGTAAAAAACTTAGGACTGGCTTCACTACAGGCTCATGTGCTGCAGCTGCGGCTAAGGCAGCGGTATATATGTTATTTAATGATAGAATTTTAGAACAAGTAGAAATTGATACTCCAAAGGGCTGGAAGCTTAAACTAGATGTAAATGACCCGGTTATTACAGAAGAATATGCAACCTGCTATATTATTAAGGACGCAGGAGACGATCCAGACATTACAGACGGAATACATGTTTATGCAAAAGTAAGAAAAGTAATAACTAAGGAAATAAAAATAATCTCAGGAAAAGGAATAGGAATTGTAACTATGCCGGGCTTACAAGTAAAGCCAGGTAGTCCAGCTATAAATCCTATTCCTATGGTTATGATAAAAAAGGAAGTTTCAGAGGTTTTACCCAAGGGCACTGGTATTGAAATAGAGCTTTCAATACCAGCTGGAGAAGAGCTGGCAAAGAAGACATTTAATCCAAGGCTAGGAATAGTGGGAGGCCTTTCTATACTAGGAACAACGGGTATTGTGGAGCCTATGTCAGAAGATGCCATTAAAGATACTCTTGCTTTAGAATTAAATTACAAAAAAGAAGTGGGATTAAGTAGTATAGTGCTAGTGCCAGGAAATTACGGTGAAGTTTTTTCTAAGACATGGCTAAATATAAAAGAAGATAAGATCGTAAAGATAAGTAATTATCTTGGATTTGCTCTAGAGAAATGTAGTGAGCTGGGCTTTAAGCGAGTTATATTAGCAGGACATATCGGAAAATTAGTCAAACCTGCAGGGGGTATATTTTATACTCACAGTAGAGTAAGTGATACTAGAATGGAAATCTTGGTAGCATATCTTGGAATTATGGGATGTCCACAGCATAAACTTGTACAAATAATGGAGTGTAGGACAACTGAGGAGGCAATACAAATTATTGAAAGCGAAGATTTTGAAGATATTTACATCACTTTGGTAGACAAATGCGCATTAAGGTGTGAAGAGTATGTTTTTGGCTCTTTAAGTATTGGAGTTGCCATGTTTTCAATGAAAAAGTTACTTGCAAAAAGTAATAAAGTCGATAGTATTATGGAGGTGTTAGCTCATGAATAGTATTACTATAGTGGGCATTGGACCTGGAGCGTTAGAATTAGTTACACCAATAGCTTTGAAAGCAATAGAGGACTGCGATCTAATAGTAGCAGGTAAAAGAAACCTCAAAACTTTTGAGCATTTAGGTAAGGAAGTATTAGAGTTTGATTCCGGAATAAAGGATATGATCGAAAAAGTAGAATATTTGAGAACATTTAAAAAAGTATGTATTGCAGTTTCAGGTGATCCAGGTTTCTACAGTTTTTTAGATGCCTTTATTAGTAAATTTGATGAATCAGAGTTAACTGTCATACCTGGAATAAGCTCTTTTCAATATCTATTTTCGAAACTAAAAAAGAGCTGGAAAAATTTCGAGTTACTTAGTCTTCATGGAAGAATATTTGATGACATAGATTTCAATAAAAGGGAAGGTGTTTTATTTCTCACCGATAAAAAGAATACCCCTTCTGTAATTGCCACAAACCTGTTGGAAAACGGGTATTGCAATATGAGGATGATAATTGGAGAAAATCTTTCATATGATGATGAAAGAATTACTATTTCAAGTCCTGAAACAATAAAAAGTATGGAATTTAGTGACTTATGTGTGGTGGTGATAGAAAGATGAGTTGGAATTATAGAACACCAGGTATACCTGAGGAATACTTTATTACAGGTAATGTACCAATAACAAAAACGGAAGTTAGGGTAATATCTTTAAGTAAACTAAAATTAACTGAAGATTTAGTAGTGCTAGATATAGGGTGTGGTACAGGTAGTGTTACTGTGGAGATGGGCCTACTTTGTCCGAATGGATTAGTATACAGTATAGATAGTAATGAAGAGGCTATTGAGTTAGTAAATAAGAATGTTGAACGATTTCAGCTAAATAATGTGAATATTATAAAGGGAGAAGCCCCAGAGGCTTTACCAACTACTGCCTTTGATAGGATTTTTATAGGTGGGGGTAGTAAAAATATAGTTGAAATAGTGGACTATGTACATAAACATCTTAAAACAGGTGGAATAGTTGTAGCAAATACTATTTTATTAGAAAGTACATACAATCTTTTAAAGATTTTATCAGAAAAGGGATTTAAAGATATTGAGTGCATAAATGTCAATATATCTAAAGCTGCTACTGTCCCTGGTTGGATGATGAAGGCACAAAATCCAATTTATATAATAAGTGCTCTAAAATGAACGGGGGGGGGAATTGATTGAGTAAGTTTTATGGTATAGGAGTGGGTCCTGGAGATAAGGAACTATTAACTTTAAAAGCAGTGAGGGTATTAGAAAATATAGATTTATTAATTATCCCTGAGGCTAAGAAAAGTAACGGAAGTATTGCATATGAAATAGCTAAAGATTTTATAAATCCTAGGGCAGAGATTATATATATGGAGTTTCCAATGGTAAATAATACGGAAATAATGTATGAAGTGGGCAAAAAGGCTGCTAGAGTAGTGGAGTCCTATGCTGCGGATGGAAAGGATATTGGCTTTATCACCCTCGGAGATCCATCTGTATACAGTACATATAGCTATATTTTAAAGAATTTGGACTCAGAGGTAGAAGTGGAAACTATACCGGGAATTACATCCTTTTGTGCATCAGCAGCTCTGTTAAATAAACCCTTGGTAACTGGAGAAGAGATACTATCAATTATACCAGCCACTGCAGATGAAGAGCTTATTAATAGAGCTATTGATGTTAGTGGAGGACAAGCCTTTCTGAAGGTTTTTAACCATAGTGAAAAGCTAATAAATATATTAAATGAAAAAGGGCTCATAGATAACAGTGTTATGGTAAAAAGGTGCGGATTAGAAGGTTGTGAAGTAGTGCATAGTATAGAAGAGCATTTAAAGAAAGGTAAACAGTATTTATCCATAGTAATTAGTCGGAAGGAGTATTAAAATGGTATATTTTATAGGGGCTGGCCCCGGTGATGAGGAGCTTATTACGGTGAAGGGCATGAAAAGACTTCAGGTGGTTGATGTAGTAATTTATGCAGGTTCATTAGTAAGTAAGAAACTATTAGATTACTGCAAATCCGATGTAGAAATTTATGATAGTGCCTCAATGGACTTCAATCAAGTGATAGAGGTAATGCAAGAAAGTCATAATAAAGGGAAGACTTTAGCTAGGCTACATACTGGTGATCCATCTATTTACGGAACTATAAAGGAGCAAATGGATGAGCTTGATAGAAGAAACATACCTTATGAAATAATACCCGGGGTTAGTTCATTTTTAGCAGCTGCGTCTCGAGTAAAAGCAGAGTTTACTTTACCAGGGGTAAGCCAAACAGTAATAATAACTAGGCTTGAGGGACGAACAGGAAAGTCTGAAGGTGGAAGGTTAGATGAATTATCAAAGCATAGGGCATCTATGTCTATTTTTCTTTCTATTCAGGATATAGAAGGGGTAGTAGAGCAACTTAAAGTAGGCTACAGTGAAGAGACACCAGTGGCAGTTGTCTATAAGGCAACTTGGCCTGATGAAAAAATTTTAAGAGGAACACTTAAGGATATAGCCGATAAGGTTAAGGCTGAAAATATAGATAGATTTGCTCAAATATTAGTAGGTGATTTTCTAAACTCTGAGTATGAAATGTCGAAGCTATATGATGCTTGTTTTACACATATGTATAGGAGTGGAACAAAATGAAGAGGGCCATATTATCAATTACAGAGGATGGGTTAAGACTGGGACTTAAAATACAGGAAGCTTCCTCAGGTCATTTATATACTCTGGAAAAATATATTAACTCTGGTACTCCAAATATCTACCCGATAAAAGGGAATTTAAAGGATTTTATGGCATATGTTTTTGTGGAGTATAAAGAGATAGTAATGATAATGTCCAGTGGAATAGCCGTAAGAAGTATTGCACCATGGCTTAACTCTAAATTAACAGATCCTGCAGTAGTTGTATGCGATGACTCTGGAAAATATGCCATTAGTCTTGTTTCTGGGCATATTGGAGGTGCAAATAAAGTCGCTGAAGAAATAGGTGAAATCATCGGTGGACAAGCAATAATAACAACGGCCTCTGATAACAGAAACATTGAGTCTGTAGATATGTTAGCTAAAAGGCTTAGCTTACACATAGATAATTATGAGAATGCAAAGCTAGTAACTGCTTGTATGGTTAATGGTAAATCCGTAGGATATATTGATGAATATGGTATTTTAAATAATGGTAAAAAAAGCGACTGTTCCAATTCCGCTATAATATACATTGGTAACAAAGCAAAGCCTACGATAGAAGTAAAAAATAAAACTATAGTTAAGCTAACTAAAAAGTGCTTAGTAATTGGTGTTGGTTGTAGAAAAGGTACAGAACCTGAAAAACTTATAGCAGCAGTTGAAAGTATATTTAATGAAAATAATTTATCTCCTGTAGCAATTAAGGGGATAGCTACGATTGACTTAAAGGGTAAGGAACCAGCCATAATACAGCTTTCAAATTACTATAATGTGAATTTGAATATTATATCCAGAGAGGACATTAAGAAAGTTGAAGATAGATTCGAAAATTCTACTTTTGTAAAAGAAACTATTGGAGTGGGTAGCGTTTGTGAACCAGCGGCATATATATCATCGAACTATGGTAAAAGAATAGTACCTAAGGTAAAAGCAGGTGGTATTACTGTTAGTGTTTATGAGGTGAAAAATGTGGAGGTAATAGATGAATAATAAGCTATTTTTAATAGGCATTGGACCGGGAAGTATAGAAAATATGACTATAAGGGCATACAAATGTATTGAAGCCTGTGAAGTATTAGTAGGCTATTCTGTTTACATAGATCAGGTTAGGGAGCTCTGTAATAATAAAAAAGTTATTGAACGGGGAATGGGACAAGAGATAGAGCGGTGCCGCCTTGCGATAGATGAGGTATTGCATGGTAGAAAGACAGCAATTTTATGCAGTGGGGATTCATTACTATACGGCATGGCTGGTTTGGCATTTGAGTTAATAAATAGCTTAGAGCTTACTGATAAAATAGAGATTGATGTCATTCCTGGAATTACATCAGCAATATCATGCTCATCTTTGCTAGGGGCCCCAATAGTTGAGGATTTTTGCACTATTAGTCTTAGTGATTACATGGTATCCTGGGATAAAATATTAAAAAGACTAGAAAAAGCAGCAGAAGCAGATTTTGTTATAGCTATATATAATCCAAAAAGCAAGGCAAGACCGGACCACTTAAAAGTGGCTATGGAATATATAGAAAAATATAGAAGTAATTCTACTCCCGTAGGTGTAGTTAGAAATGCCTATAGAGATAATGAGCATATTACAATAACAACAATTAAGGAACTAGACTATGATGCTATCGATATGTTTACTACATTGATAGTAGGAAATAGCAATACATATATATATAATGAAAAAATGATAACCCCTAGGGGGTATAAATTATGATGCTAATTTTAGGTGGTACTTCTGACGCTTTAAATCTAGCAGATGAGCTATACAGAATATGCCCAAGATTAGTATATAGTACAGCAACAGAATATGGAGATTTTACTGCAAGCAAAAGACTACAGTGTAAAAGAGTATATGGTAGAAAAAATAAAGAAGAACTAGCGGAGCTATTAATAAAAAAAAATGTAAAAATGTTAATAGATGCAACACATCCATTTGCAGTTAATGTATCAGAGAATGCAATAAATGTTTGTGAATCCCTAGGAATTGAATACATAAGATACGAGAGACCCTCAAAAATATTCACAGCTGATAGTATATTATTTTTTCAAAACTACGAAGAAGCAGGGAGATATGTAGAAGACTTAGAAGGTAAAATTTTTATAACTACCGGTACTAATGATATTGAAAAGATTTTATGTCAAATAAGTGAAAAAAATAGAGTTGTAGCCAGAGTACTATCCGTATCACAGTCTATTTTAAAACTAGAAAGTCTAGGATTGAAGGCCGAAAATATTATAGCTATGAAAGGGCCATTTTCTGAGGAAATGAATTATATTATGTTTAAAGAATCAGATGCAAAAATATTAATTTGTAAGGATAGTGGCATAAGCAGTGGTTACGAAGAGAAGATTCAAGCTGCAAAGCGTCTAAATATGAAGATATTGGTCTTAAAACGGCCAGATATTATATATCCAAATAAATTTGATAGCATTGAAGAAATACAGAAGTATGTTATAAATAGAATAAAGGAATAGTCTTTTGGAGGCACTATGAATATTACATGTATAGGTATTGATTATAATAAAGAAGATATTGATTTCCGTAGCAGGGTTGCTTTCACAGAAAGCAAGTACAGTATTGTATATAGCAGGTTTAAAGAGCATGAAAATATTTTAAGTGTAGTAATTTTAGCAACCTGTAATAGAACGGAATTTTACATACATTATAAAGAGGATAAAGAGATTGAATCTGAAGCATATGAAATAATTAAAGATAGCTTTGGGTTGGAACATGAAGATATTGATAGATTTTATTTTCATAAGTCAGAACTAGCATTGTTACATATTTTTAAGGTCGCATCTGGACTAGAGTCTATGGTTTTAGGTGAAGATCAAATATTAAGCCAGGTAAAGTTAGCACAGAGTAGAGCAATGGAATTAAACTGTACAGATCGAGTATTAAACAAGATATTTTCAGAGGCTATAGCATGTGCTAAAGAAGTAAAAAGTAGAACACAAATTTCTCAGAACAAGCTATCAATAAGCTCTATAGCTGTTGAACTTATTGAAAATGAGGTAGGCGGACTAGTAGGTAAGAAGGCTTTAGTAGTAGGTATTGGGGAGATGTCAAAACTTGCAGTTAAAAATCTATGTTCTAAAGGGATTTCTTTAATTTATTTGGCTAACCGAAATTTACAAAAATGTCAACAAATTCAGCAGGAGTGTAAGGAAGTAGAACTTATTGAGTTTAGTCAAAGATATGATGTGTTATCCGAAGTAGATGCGATCATAAGTTCAACAGCAGCACCTCATGTTATATTTGATTATGATAAATTTTTATTAAACAGTAAAAATCGAAAAATAATAGCTGTAGATATGGCTGTACCTAGGGATATAGACGATGTAATTGGAAGTCTGGAAAATGTAAAGTTATATAATGTAGACTATTTTAAGTTAGTTTCACAGCAAAATGCCAGCCTAAGATTAAAGCTTGTAGAGGATGCCATAGAAATAATTAGGGAGTACGTTAACAAATTGATTACCTGGATTGAGGAAGGTAGTATACATAATCTCTTAAGTATGGTTGATAACTATACGGATAAGCACGTAACTGAAAATGCTACGTCAGTCATGTATAAATTAGAGCTGGGAGATAGTCTTAATAGAACTGAAGTTACGGAATACGCTTTAAACGTGACTAATAAGACTTTGAAAAAAATTGTGTTGAAGCTGAAAACAATGCCTATAGAAAAATCTAAGCAGTATGCATCAATGCTCGAAGAGTTGTTAGGCTAATTAGAAATGTAAGAACGGAGGAAATTCTAATGGTAGGTAGTAATTCTGTTAAATTATTTGAGGAGAGTAAAAAGTTCATACCTGGTGGAGTAAATAGCCCTGTAAGAGCTTTTAGGGGAACAACTGTAACCCCACCCTTTATAAAAGAAGGAAAAGGAAGTCACATTATCGACGAAGATGAAAAGGAATATATTGATTATATAGGCTCCTGGGGTCCACTTATACTTGGCCATGGAAATGAACAGGTTATTAATTCAATAACGGAGGCTGCAAGAAAAGGAACAACCTATGGAGCACCAACTTTGAAAGAACTGGAAATGGCAAAACTTATATGTGAGGCAGTTTCTTCAGTTGATATGGTAAGAATGGTAAACTCAGGAACAGAGGCAGTTATGAGTGCCCTAAGACTTGCTAGAGGGTTTACAGGAAGAAATAAAATTGTTAAATTTAGTGGTAACTATCATGGACATACGGACAGTTTACTTGTAAAGGCAGGATCCGGAGCATTAACTCATGGAGTACCTGACAGTCCTGGAGTTACAGCTGACGTAAGTAAAAACACACTAACCGCAAGGTATAACGATACGCAAAGTATTAAAGACATATTTAGTGAATATGGTAAAGACATTGCTGCAGTAATAATAGAACCAATAGCTGGCAATATGGGAGTGGTAGCTGCCCGTAAAGATTTTATGGAATACCTTAGAAGTATAACTAAAGAGTATGGGGCACTGCTAATAATAGATGAGGTTATGACTGGTTTTAGAGTGGCATATGGTGGCGCTCAGAGCGTGTATGGTATTGAACCTGATATAACTTGCTTCGGTAAAATTATAGGGGGTGGCTTACCAGTGGGAGCCTATGAGAAATAATGGAGCAAATTTCACCTGCAGGACCTATATATCAGGCTGGAACTCTTTCTGGGAACCCATTGGCAATGTCAGCGGGAATAACTACATTGAGTATTTTAAAGAGTAAACCCGAAATATACGAGCATATTGATAGACTTGGGCTAATGTTAGAGACTGGCTTCAGGGACATTGCTAAAAAGTATAATATTCAAGCAGTGGTTAATAGGGTTGGTTCAATGCTTACAACTTTCTTTACGGATAAAGAGGTAGTAGATTTCGAAAGTGCAATGAGCAGTAATACGAATTTATATGTGGAATTTTTTACAGGTATGCTAGAACAGGGTATATATATGTCACCATCTCAGTTTGAAGCTATGTTCATATCCTATGCTCATACAGAGGAAGATATAGCTAGGACAATAGAAGCCGCGGACAAAGTAATGAGTAACATTATATAATATTTGGAGGGAATATGTATTATCCAATAATGCTTAAAATAAAAGATAGAAGTTGTGTAGTTATAGGAGGCGGAAAGGTAGCCCTAAGAAAGACTTCTGAGCTTATAAAGTGTGAAGCAAATATTACTATTATTAGCCCAGAGATTTCTTTAGAGCTCTTAGAAAAATGTAGGGAGCACAATATACAATATATAAAGTCCAACTATGATAAAAAATTCTTAAATGGGGCTGTTCTTTGCTTCGCCTGTACTAACGACTATGAGTTAAATATAAAAATAGCACAGGATGCTAAGGAACTAAATATAGCCGTAAATGTTAGTGACAATGGAGTCGAGAGTTCATTTATAGTTCCAGCTATTCGAAGAAAAGGGGACTTAACTCTTGCAGTTACAGGAAATGAAAATCCTGCGGCGTCAAGATATGTTGCAGACTTAATGGCTGAACAACTGGAGGACTGGTTACTTGAGTATATTAGCATGACCAGTGATATAAGAAAAAGTATAAAAGAAAAACTTCCCCTATCTGAGATAAGGCAAAGGATAATGAAAGAACTTTTTACCGAAGAATATATAAATACTGCAAAAGTAAGTATATACGATGCAGAAAAAAAGGCAAATAAATTACTGGAAAAAATAATTCAAAAGGCGTGCGTAGATAATGAATAAATTAAAAATAGGAACAAGAGGTAGTAAACTTGCCCTAAGACAAACAGAAATAATTATAGAAAATCTAAAAAAATTATATGTAGATATAGAATTTGAAATTATTCAGATTAAAACTACTGGAGATAAAATTCTAGATAGAAGCTTAAGTAAAATAGGTGGTAAGGGGATTTTTATTAAGGAAATTGAGGATGCCCTCTTAAATAGAGATATTGATATTGCTGTTCATAGCCTTAAGGACATGCCAGCAGAGGTACCTGAAGGTCTTGTTATTGCAGCATATACTGAGAGAGAGGATCCTACAGATTGCCTTATTTCAAAAGATAATATGAAGTTAGATCAGCTGCCTAGAGGTTCAGTAATAGGAACTAGTAGCCTTCGAAGAATATGTCAGTTAAAGGCTCTAAGACCAGATCTCGAGTACAAACCCCTTAGAGGGAACATTCTTACAAGAATAAAAAAGCTAGATGAGGGTGAGTTTGATGCTATTGTTCTAGCCAGTGCAGGGTTAATTAGACTTGGATTACAAAATAGAATAGCTCAAAAATTTGAAATAAATGAGTTTATCCCAGCAGTATGCCAAGGAATTATTTGCGTTGAAGTGCGAAATGATGATGATGAAGTACTAAACATTATTAAGGCAATAGATAACAAGGTTTCTAGAATTATTGCCGAATGTGAAAGGTCCTTCTTAAAACATCTAAATGGTAGTTGTCAAATACCATTAGGAGCGTACTGTCAAATAAATGGAAATGAGTTATTTATAAATGGTATATTAGGTGATAGTGAAAGTGGTTCTTTATATAGGGATTCTATGAGAGGTACTATAGAAAAAGCGTCAGAACTGGGGCAAAGTCTTGCAATGTCAGTTAAGGCTAAATCTTTAGAATAAATATTTTATGAGGTGCTTATGAAAGGTAAAGTATATTTAATAGGTATGGGGCCTGGTGATCCCGAATTAATAACACTTAAGGCGATTAGTACAATACAGAAGTGTGATGTATTAGTTTATGATAGACTTGTAAACCCGGTTTTTTTGGAGTTAAATAAAAATGCAAAAAAAATATATGTGGGGAAATCCCATGGAGAGCATACAAAAACCCAGGATGAAATAAATGAGCTTTTAGTAAAGCTTAGTCTTGAAGGTATGGTCGTAGGGCGTTTGAAGGGCGGCGACCCCTTTGTGTTTGGAAGGGGTGGGGAGGAAGCCCTATATCTTGTTGAGCATGGAATTGAATATGAAATAATACCAGGTATAACTTCTTCTATTGCAGTTCCAGCATATGCAGGTATACCAGTTACTCAAAGAAATGTAGCTACTTCTTTTCATGTTATTACAGGACATGAGCACGGAAGTATTTCAAATATTGAGTGGAGTGCATTAGCTAAGCTAAATGGAACTCTAGTTTTTTTAATGGGTGTTGAGAGTATTAATACTATTACTCAAAACTTAATTGAGATGGGAAAAGAAAAGTCATGTCCAGCGGCTGTTATAATGAATGGCACAAGATACAATCAAGTAGAGGTTTATGGGACATTGGAAGATATTGCACTAAGATCAAAAGAAGCAGGAATAGAGTCCCCTTCAATTATAATTATAGGAGAAGTAGTTAAGCTTCATTCAAAAATAGGAAAAAATAATAATCGTCCACTAAGTGGTTTAAGTATTATCGTCACCAGACCCTATGATCAATCTAGGGAGTTTGCGCATAAACTTAAATACTTAGGTGCATCAGTCCAGATTTTGCCCTGTATTCATATTGAGCCAGAAGAAGTGGACTTAGACGAAGAATTAGTAAAGGCCTCCAATGCTTTCTTATTTTCAAGTAAGTATGGAGTAAGATATTTTATAGAGGCTATGAAAATGAATAGAATTGATGTAAGAACGATTACTGGTAAAATATTTGGAGTTGGGACATCTATATTAGAGGAATTTGAAACTCACGGTATATTCCACTGCATAGTTCCTGATGTTCAAAATGCCGAGGAGGCAATAAAGCTAGTACGTTGCACTGTACCGTCAGGTAGCAGAGTATTGATAGTTAGAGGGAATTTGGGTGATGAGAAGTTATATGAAAGTCTTTCGAACTACAATATTACACAATTAAAAGTATACAAAACTGTAGAAGGTTGTAATGAAGAAGCATTTAAGGCGGCAGAAGTTCTAGTGTTTACTAGTCCCTCATGTGTCCGTGGTTTTCTACATATAAACAGCATAGATTACTTTAGGAATAAGCAAATACTTTGCATAGGTAAATCTACTGAGAGGGAAGCCCTAGAGGTAGGTTTTACTAATGTGATAGTACCTAAGAGGGCATCAGAAGAGGCTATGTTAGAACTCCTTTTAGACTGGAGGAAATCAAATGTTTGATATAGTTAAAAGAAGCAGAAGACTTAGAGAAAAATCCAATATAAGGGCTTTGGTTAGAGAAACACAGCTTCATGTGGATGATTTTGTGTACCCCATTTTTGTAACTCATGGGGAGCATATTAAAGAAGAGATACCATCGATGCCAGGAATATTTCACTATTCTATAGATATGCTACATGAGGAAATTGAAGAGATTGCTAAACTTAATATAAAAGCAATTTTAATATTTGGAATACCTGAAAAAAAGGATGAGCTTGGAACCTCAGCGTATGATGAGGACGGTATAGTTCAGCAGGCAGTTAGACATATAAAAAAACTGAATAAAGAGTTATATATAATAACAGATGTTTGTTTATGTCAATATACCTCCCACGGCCACTGCGGTATAATAGAAGTGGAATCAGTACTAAATGATCCTTCCGTTGAGTTAATAGCACGAACTGCTCTATCCCATGCTAGAGCAGGTGCAGATATGGTAGCTCCATCGGATATGATGGATGGAAGAGTACAGGCTATTAGAATACTTTTGGATAAAGAAGGGTATAGTAATATACCTATTATGTCCTATAGTGCAAAATTTGCATCTAGCTTCTATGGGCCTTTTAGAGAAGCCGCTCATTCAGCACCTCAGTTCGGTGACCGAAAAAGCTATCAGATGGATTATTGTAATGCGAACGAGGCCATAAGGGAAATGGAACTAGATATTGAGGAAGGTGCAGATATAATTATGGTTAAACCTGCCCTATCATACTTAGATATATTAAGGCAGGGAAAGGATCAATTTAATGTACCAATGGCCGCTTATAATGTTAGTGGAGAATATGCAATGATAAAAGCTGCATCAAAAATGGGTTGGATAAATGAAAAGCAGATTATTACAGAAGTTTTAACATCTATTAAAAGGGCAGGGGCCGACATTATAATTACCTATTTTGCTAAAGATATTGTAAAATGGCTAAAGGAATAGCAAAAAAATATATGAATCCAGAAGAGAAAAAAGTTATA
This sequence comes from Serpentinicella alkaliphila, assembly GCF_018141405.1. NCBI lineage: Bacteria > Bacillati > Bacillota > Clostridia > Peptostreptococcales > Natronincolaceae > Serpentinicella > Serpentinicella alkaliphila. The sequence goes on along the minus strand of NZ_CP058648.1, from coordinate 3,165,079 downwards.
ACTCTACTGGGTTTATTTTTTAGAAGTTGATTTAAAGGTTTAGTAATGTATAGTTATGGATATAAATTATGGGTATACTAATATTCTTTATTCTATAAGTAATTACTCTGATAAACTGTATAAGTTTGTTAGTTTTTTCTTTCAGAAACATACTCATAAAATATATTGACATTCCATAAACTTTACATTAAAATCAGTTAAATATACATAAATAGGAGGTGCTGATATGGATAGCAAAGATATCAAAATTGTAGTAACAGGGGATATTTGTATTAATTCACTTCAATGGATAACATATCCACAGAACAGTGAAGGTTTTAATTGGCAAACACATTTAAATATGCATAGCATCTTAAAACCAGGGGAGTCTTTACTACTTTCTGAACTAGTGTCCTTATCAACTGGAGCCTGTGTCCTTTCTCCAAAAATTGATGACATTGAACAGACTTTATCTAGGGAATTTCTTAGATCCACTGCTGAACTTAGCCTTTTTAGTAAGTATACTGATGGTAGAAGCAAAGAAAAGGTATATAGAGTAAGTCGTTTTCTAGGATTTACTGGGCCTACTGCTTCAAACTCAAAGCTCCTTCCAATTATTAAGGATGATGAAAATGCTGATCTTGTTATTATAGACGATGAAAACAACGGCTTTAATCTAAATGTGGAGTATTGGCCTTTGGCAATTAAAACATTAGGAAAAGCCCCAATAGTTTTATACAAGCTTAATAACCCTAACGGATCTAGTAATCTATGGAAGCATCTAGAAAGTAATCATTTAGAAAATACTATAGTTATTATAAATGCTGATGATCTACGATCAAAAGGTGTAAATATAAGTAAAAGTCTTTCATGGGAAAAAACAGCTCAAAATTTTTTATGGCAAATTGAGAATAATCCTAATTTAGCCTTTCTAGCAAAATGTCACCATCTTGTAGTTCCATTTGGACTTGAAGGGGCTATCTATTATAGAAATGATAGAATTACTGAGTCCCGCTTATATTTTCTTCCTTACGAGTTTGAGGGTGGCCTAGTAAATGAAAATCAAGGTAGAATGTATGGACTTACTTCATCCTTTGTTGCAGGACTTGCTCAAAGTATTGTAGTAGATAATGCAAAAAAAGAGCTTTTAGCTATATCCATTAATGATGGTATACGTCAGGGTATGGTAAATGCACATAAATATTTTATTGAAGGCTTTGGAAAAAATGTGGAGGAGACTCCTTTCCCAAATCCCGCTGTTTTTATAGAGGATAAATCTAACATAATTAAGAAGAAACATGTGCAGGATGTAAGAATACCATGTTCTACTAATATAAACTGTCCTTCCTGTTGGTATATACTGAAAGATAAAAGCTCTACGAATTTAGCTGGAATAGCCTATGATATAGTTAAAAATGGTGAAGAAAAGGTTCTGAATTTCATACCAATTGCTCAGTTTGGAAACTTAAAAACCGTAGACAGAATTGAAATAGAGAGCTACAGATCTATCAAAAACTTAATATGGGAATACATATCTACAAAAAATACAGTTAGACCTTTATCGATTGCAGTATTTGGTACTCCAGGTTCAGGAAAGTCATTTGGAGTAACGGAAATAGCCTCAAGTATTGCCCCAAAATTAATTAAAAAATTAGACTATAATTTATCACAATTCCGCTCTCCTTCGGATTTAATAAATGCCTTCCATAGGGTTAGGGACTATTCTTTAAAGGGTAGAATACCTCTAGTAATTTTAGATGAATTTGATTCCTCCTTTGATGGTAAATTAGGTTGGTTAAAATACTTTTTAGCTCCTATGCAAGATGGTGTATTTAGAGAAGGTGAGGCTACACACTCAATCGGAAAAGTAATTCTAGTTTTTGCTGGCGGTACCAGTAGCACCTTTAAAGAATTTTGTGGAAAAGGTATTTTAGATGAAAATGATCAAAAACAATTTAATTCTTATTTCAAAACTGCTAAGGGTCCAGATTTCGTAAGTCGTCTTAGAGGTTATGTAAATATATTAGGTGTTAATCCAACGGATGATACGATGGGTGATCAACTATATATTATAAGAAGAGCCATGTTATTAAGGTCTTTATTAGAAAGAAAAGTACCTCATTTAATAAATGAACATGGAGAAGCGCAAATTGATAATGGAGTATTACGGGCTTTACTTAAGGTCCCAAGATATAAACATGAGTCTAGATCTATGGAAGCCATTTTAGAAATGAGTATGCTAACTCAAGCTAGGAAGTGGGAGCAATCCTTACTACCTGCAAGGGAACAACTTAAGTTACATGTGGATGAAGAGCAATTTTTAAGACATATGATGCATGATGCATTCTATAGCGAAAAGATAGAAAGTATTGCGATAGCTATTCATGATAAATATAGGTCTCTTAACAAAGACAACATAGATTACGATGAAAACTTTATTAAACCTTGGCATGAGTTAAGCGAGGATCTTAAGGATTGTAATCGTGATGAGGTTAAACATATTCCAGAGGCACTATTAAGAATTAATTACGATATAACCTCCGTTAAAGACAAACCCCAAGTTAAAGAATTTACCCAAGTGGAATTAGAGAGCTTAGCTGAATACGAGCATACTAGATGGTATTTACATAGAAAAGATGCCGGTTGGAGTTATGGTGAAGTAAAAAGCTATAAGGATAAAACTGACCCAGCATTTGTAACATGGGATATGCTTCCTGAAGAGAAAAAAAATAAAGTATATGAGGTTATTAAGATTTGGCCAGAAATTCTTGCAAACTCAAATTTTAATATAGAGCAATTAAAATTTACCTGTCAATGTGAGCATAAAAGTATAGAACAGGGTATAATCTAATACAGATTCAAATGGAAGATTGTAATGAGTAAATCACTTATTGCAATCTTTTTTATTTGTTAATTGTTATGTTAGAATATATCAATTAATATGTATGTACCATTTTTCTATGTACATAATATTAAAGGATTAACTAACTTTTGAGGTGAAGAATGTGAAACTGCTCTTATTAAAAAATTGTTTAATGATCAATATAACCAATCAAAATATAGAAAAAAAAGACATATTAGTTAAAGATGGAAAGATTGATAAAATTTCAGAAATATTAGATTATGATGCTTGTAATACGGATGTAATTGATGTCCAGGAGCAGTATGTTATGCAAGGTTTAATTGATTGTCACACACATGTTGGTATTATAGAGGAGGCAGTAGGAAAGATAGGAGTTAATAATAATGAAACATCAGATCCAGTAACTCCACATATGAGAGGTATAGATGCGATCAATCCTTTTGATTTAGCATTTTATGATGCGATAAAATCTGGAGTTACAACTGTCATGACTGGACCTGGAAGTAACAATGCAGTTGGTGGTTTAAGCACAGCAGTCAAAACTTATGGAAAAATTATTGATAAAATGGTAATTAAAGATCCAGTAGGTTTAAAAATTTCACTTGGGGAGAACCCAATGAGCACATATGGAAAAATGAATAAAGCTCCAATTACAAGAATGGGTACTGTTGCACTTATTAGAGAACTATTTATGAAGGCTCAGGATTATATAAAACTTAAGGAACAAAAAAAAATTAAAGAGAGAGATATTAAACTAGAAGCAGTAGTTGCACTTCTAAAAGGAGAAATATCACTAAGAGTACATGCCCATAGAGCAGATGATATTGTTACGGCATGTAGAATTGCTGATGAGTTTGGAATTACAAAAATGGTTATAGAACATGGTACTGAGGCTAATTTAGTAAAGGATTATTTAGCTGAAAAAAATATTCCAGTAGCCTATGGACCAATGATTTCACCTAGGTCAAAAATTGAATTAAAAAATAGAGACTATAATTGTGCACTAGAGTTAATTGAATCTGGAATTAAAGTAGCTCTAATTACTGATCACCCATATAATTTGATTGACCAACTTCGAATAACTGCAATATTTGCAATTTCCGAGGGCTTAAGTCAATTAGACGCTATTAAATGTCTTACAACGAGTCCAGCAGAAATACTGAGATGTAATGAACGAATAGGTAAACTTCAGGAGGGTTATGATGCGGATATAGTTGTTTATAGTGGTAAACCCTTTGATATTAATTCAAAAGTAGTGATAACATTAATAAATGGTAAAATTGTATATAAACGATAGTAACCCATTATAGTCGCATATTTAATATGCGGCTATTCTTTTTTTCGTCAATTAGAAATATAATATAAAGCATATATGTAAAAAACAGAACATAGAATTTGTTAGGTATTTGGTATAGAAAATTTATTAGTAAAGAAGGTATATTATGAGAAGGTTTTATATTATTTTAGTAATTATTAGTTTAATGCTTCAATTAGGTGGCTGTAGCTTTAGACAAAATACATCTAATAATGTAGAGGAAATAAATAATGAAAAAACAAATTTATATCCTGCATTTGTATATGAAAAAGATATAAAAAAGTGGGGGTTTATTAACAAAAGTGGTGAGTTTGTTATAAAGCCCCATTTTGATGGTGTAGGAGATTTTAACAGAGATGAAATGGCAATTATTTGGAATAATGATAAATATGGGGTTATAGATATATACGGAGATTATATAGTAAAGCCGTTGTATAACTACATTGTAGATATTTATGAGGGAACTATAGTAGCTCAAAATAAAGAAAATTCCTATGTCTTTATTAATAAAGAAGGGAAAATAATATTAGAAAACAAAGGTGTTATAGGAGCTTTTAGTGAGGGTCTTGCCCTATTCTCAGACTCAGAAAATTGGGAAAACATGAGGTATGGATATGTTGATATACTTGGAAAAGTAGCTATAGCTCCACAATATTTAAGTGTAACGAGTTTTAATAATGGAAAAGCATTAGTAAAAGTAGATGCTAATTCTTTTGCTATAATCGATAATAAAGGTAATCTTCTAAGTAAAATAGATGAAGATATAATTGGTGAAATTAGCGAAGAGATATTGATTTATAGGGATAGTAATACTCATAATGAAGGCTATATGACTTTAGAAGGGAAAAAGATAACCGATGCAGAGTTTGTTGATGCTAGGCCTTTTGAAAATGGAGTTGCACAGGTAACTATTTTCAGTGGTTCAGAAAGTTATTTAAGTGGCCTAATAAATAAAAATGGAAAGTATATTATCAAACCTATGTATGGTAATATACAAAAAATTAGTGATGATTTATATGCTGTAAGTGAATCTAAAAATTATATATTTTATATTTGGGATGAGTTTATACCAAAGGCCATTATGAATAAAAATGGAAAGTTACTGAGCGATTATAAGTATTTTAAATTTGGAAATATTACAGAAAATTTAAAATACATTTCAGATGGAGTGTTTACGTATATTGTTGACAATAAATATAAGGAAGTTAAAAAATTTGCAAAGCTTTCAGGGATAGGAGATATTATAGCCTATAATGATGTGTTTAAGATATCATTAGATGATGAATTAATATATTTGTCTAATGAAGGTGAAACGATCTGGAATTCCGAATATAAATATACTTTAACAAATGGAGCCTATATAACAAAAGAAAAATATCGCCCTAATAGATATGAATTAACATACTATCCAAAAGTAACAGGTCTTTTAGATAATGTACGTGAAAGCCAGATAAGTAAAAAATTGAAAAATATTTTTGTAATTAGCAAGGAAGGGCATGATAATAATGAGATTGACTACTATGAATTAATTGAGAAGCGATTTGAAGTAAATGAGTTTAAAAAGCTTATTACAATTATAGAAAATGGATACTATTATGGAATTGGTGGAGCTCATGGAATACGATGGATAAGGAGTTTTCCAATGAATTTAGAAACAGGGACTATTTATACCTTAGATTCATTGTTTAAGAGTAATATTAACTATAAGGCAAGATTAGAGAAAATGATAAAGCGTCAGATGCAAGAACAAAACAAAAAAGACCATATATACTTTGATGATTCAGAACCTAAAATTTCGGATGAACAATTTTTTCTCCTAACTAAAAAAGGCTTAGAGATTCGTTTTCAAGCATATGAAATTGGACCTTATGCTATAGGAATGCCTTCCTTTACAATTCCATATAAGGAAATAGAAGACATTATTAATATTGAAGGAGAACTGTGGAGACTTATAGATTAATATAATATATATACGTTAGGAATAAAAGCTCACACTCTTATTTTAAAAGTGGTAGAGCTTTTCTTTTTAATGAATAAATAAAAAAGGAATTATAATACTAGATACAGAAATTTAATTAATAAGTATTAAATGAAAATTTGTATAAACGCCTATTTAGGAAAGCTAATAAACTATTAGGGGGAATTGGATTGATTAAAAAACCACCAAGAATTAACTTAGCTAATTTACCTACAAGAATAGACTATCTAAGCAGACTTACTAAAGAATTAGATGGACCAAAAATATTTATTAAAAGAGATGACCAGACAGGCTCAGAGGTATCAGGGAATAAAGTTAGAAAATTAGAGTATATAGTCCAAGAAGCAATAGATCAAAGTTGTGACTATTTGATAACATGTGGCGGTATTCAATCTAATCATGCTAGGGCAACCGCTGCTATAGCAGCTAAATTAGGATTAGGATCATTTTTAGTGCTAAAAGGTCATGAGGAAGAGGCGTTAGAAGGTAATTATTTTCTTAGCAAATTATTAGGAGCAAAGTTCAAACTTATTACCGGGGATGACTACCAAAATAAAAGAATGGAAATTATGAAAGACATAAAAACAGAGTTAGAGGCGAAGGGATATAACCCCTATATTATACCCGAAGGTGGTTCAATGGGTATAGGCTCCTTTGGATACTATACTGCCTTGGAGGAAATACAAAAGCAGGAGGAACATTTAGGTATTAAGTTTGATGCAATTGCTATTTCTGTCGGTTCGGGGGGAACTTATAGTGGTCTATTCTTAGCTAATAGACTACTGGGCAGAGAGTCTGCAATCTTAGGAATTAATGTATCTAGTAATGCTGAATATTTTAAGAAACAGATTTCAAATATATTAGAAGAGAGTTTTCCATATATTAATAGTCGAGTTGAATACTCAAATGATGACATAAAAATAATTGATGGTTATGTAGGACTAGGCTATGCAGAAAGTAGAAATGAAGAGCTTGAATTTATTAGCTATCTGGCAAAACTTGAGGGCATTGTTTTAGACCCTGTTTATACTGGCAAAGCAATGTATGGGTTAGTAAATGAAATAAAAAAGGGAAATATGAATGAATATAAAAATATATTATTTATACATACAGGTGGTTTATTTGGTGTGTTTCCGAAGAGTAATTTGTTTACCTAAATATAAAAATATTGGTATTAAAACCCGTACATTTTTGAGTACGGGTTTTTATTCAAGAATTAAATTATTTGAATTTAGTTTTTTTCATACATCTTTATTAGATCCGCTATGTCATTGTGTTTTGATTTTTTTGCATATAAAAATGCTGTGAATTTATCATCATCTCTAATATCTGTTATAGCACCAAATTCCAATAACTCTCTAGCAGCTTCTAAATTACCTTTTGAAGATGCACTCATTAAAGGGGTATAGCCATAGATATTTGATACATTAGGGTCAGCTCCAGCTTCTAATAAAATTCTTATATTTTTAGAATTATCGTTTGAAACTGCACTCATTAAAGGAGTCCAACCATATGAATCAGAAAGATTTGGATCTGCACCAGCTTCAAGTAAAGCTGCTATAGCTTCAACATAATCATTAGTAAGAGCAATTATTAAAGCAGTTTCCTCATAATAGTAGTCTATTTTATTTGGATCAGCCCCATATTCAATAAATAGATTTATCATATCTAAATCATTAAGCTGAGTTGCCCACATAAGTGGTGTCCAGCCTTCTGAATCTACGATGTCAGGATTAATTCTTGATTCTAAAATAGATTTAACTTCATCTGTATCCCCTGCAACAACAGCTTCAATTAAAATTATAAAATCGTCGTTAGAATAGAAGTTTGGAAAAAACGTATTTATGCTTTCTTTTATTTCATCAGCATAGTAGAAACCTACTCCACCTAGTGTAGACATTAATATAGACAGTAAAACAATAGAAATAACTACTTTAGGAGTAGTCTTGAATACTGTTTTTGATGAACCATTAAAGAATAGCTCGATTTTATTAATCCTCTTTGGCAATGTTGGGTGTGTAGAAAGCTTTTCTGCAAAAAATGTAAATAGCCCCTTTTCGTTGCTACTTTGATGTAAATACTCTTCTCTATTAACTTGTTTAAACAAGGTCTTCCCAATGGCTAGCATTGTTAGCCCTTCCATAGCTGCCTCAGGGTCATTGATGTAGTGGGCAGCCATACGGTCACAAGTATATTCACAGGCTCTAGAATATGCTTTTCCTAGAAAAGGAACCCACATTGCAGGTAGTATTAATGCTTGTTTAGTAATGTGATTTCTTTTAATATGTGCTAGCTCATGGGTAAGAATAAATGATAAAACATTTTCATCTGAAGAGTCAATTAGATCAAAAATTTCAGAGTACAGCACAACCATATTTTTACCAAAAAAACGAGTTGCGAATGCATTTAATACTCCACCTGACTGGATTACAAATATATCAGGTATCTTTTTTATTTCCATTAATTCACATAGTTCTTTTGTTTTTTCATATACCGCAGGAAATTGATGACTACTAATGCGTACCCCATTAATGCGTATATTAGCCATATATAATGCTGACAATAGAGTAATTAAAAAAAGTATAATAAAAGCATTTATTGAAGTGAAAACAAAGATGTATAAAATAATACTTATTAATAGGGAAAGAAAAAAATAAATCCTTTCTGATTTGTTAACTAAATTTAATTTAAAATTTGAGCTCATTTGCACCTTCCTTAGGAAATATTAGTTGTTACAATTTAAATTAATATTTGTAATATAAATTTAACTTAAATAATAATAACATCGAGAAGGGCATATTAACTATCGGTAATTATTAGCTATTATTTTTCAATACTAGTTTTAGGTTCTTGAAAAATACTTAGATTTGGTTGTACAAAAGTAAAAACAATATATGCAAGCATCATAAATATAATAAATACTAGACATGTTTTATTTAATGTTAAATAATTCTTTTCAAGTGTTAGTATTTTATAGCTTATTAATTGACCAATCCCTATCCATATAAATAAATTAATAATATCTATCAATACTATATGTCTTCCCAAAATAGTCGTATATACTATATGACCTATAGCTATCATAGCTGGAAGCAGTATAACTAGTATCCCTTTTGCTAAAAAAAAGTTATTGGAAATTCCTCGTATAAAGTAATACTCAATCATACTATAGAAAATAACTGCAAAAAATCCCATCTTCATATGCTCCCAAATACTTTCATTGATGGGTGCAAAAACACCAACTATAATATTTTGGCCTGTCATGTCGTACAATTCATGTAATAAAAAACTCATTATGAAAATTATAAAAATACCTGCAATTTCAAAATTTCTTATTATAATCAAATTATCACTCCCCAGTAGATTAATGTATAAATATATATTTAACCGAAACTATTTCTATTAAACAAATATTGATATAAATAATTCTTATTAATTTCTAATTAAAGGATTAGGTGTTAATTCATATTATTCATTCTTTCATAGAAAAATTATTAGTTTAATATGTACATTGGTGGTAAATTTTTAATTGCTGAGGCGGTTGGGGCAAAGGTAGATTGGAAGGAAAGTACTCGTTCCGTAGAAGTTAATTACTTTACAGATATGAATGGTACAGTTAAAATTGGTGGTTCAACAACACTACAACCTATATCACAAGCTTCGGCAGATCATTTAATGAAATTAAATTCTGGTAATAGGCAAAGATGGTATTGCAATCGTTGTACATAAAAACAACCCAGTTAAAAACCTAACTCAACAACAGATATTTGATATATTCACAGGTAAAGTAAATAATTGGAGTGAAGTAGGTGGAAACAATGCGCCGATCTTTGTTCAAACAAGAGAATCAGGTTCAGGAACATTAGGAGCATTTGTTGAGCTTGCTCTTGATAAAATTCAAAAAGGTCAACAAGTTATTGCCACAGCAACACCACACACTTCTAACCCAGCTGTGAAGCAAGCAGTAGCTAAGGAAGTAAACGCTATTGGTTTCTTATCATTCGGTCATGTTGATAACAGCATTAATACTCTTACTGTAAATGGTATTGAGGCAACAGTGGAAAATGCATTAAACAAAAAATATCCAATTGTACAACCTCTAGTAATCTGTACAAAAGGAAGACCGAGTGGTGTAACAGCTAAATTAATAGATTTCTTCACTTCTCCTACAGGTAAAAAAATAATTGATAGTGAAGATTTTATAAGCTTACCATAATTCATTGATAAATAAATAGTACTAAAATACAAAAAACTACCCACCATGGATATATGTAATTTATATAAAAGATTGATGTCCATGGTGGTTTCATATAATTGTGGGGTGAAGATTTGGAAAAATACATAGTTATGATATTCAACAACCATTCAAGTATAAAGAAAATTTGAATACATTAAAGTTAGATAAAATAAGAGAACTTGTCTTTGAAAAGCTTATTTTTCTCTTTACTTTATTTAGCGCAGCAATGGTAATTTTTATATTTATATTTATTTTACAGAAGGCATCAAAGGTTTTTTTAGTAAATGGTTTAGGATTTGTAACTAAAACTGGCTTTGATACACAAATAGTAAATGCATTTAATGCATTATCTAGTGAGCCTGTGTGGGAATTTGGGGCACTTAGTCTTTTAGTAGGTTCAATAACCACAACTTTAGGTGCCTTACTTATATCAGTACCTATGGGAGTTGGAACAGCAATTGTTATTAGTGAGATGTCTAATGGTTCTATTAAAAAGATGATTCTATCTATTGTTAGACTATTAGCAGGTATACCATCTATTATATTTGGATTAGTTGGATTAATAGTTGTAGTACCTTTTGCAAGAGAGAAATTTATGAATGTTCAAATGCAAATTGAATATTTAGAATATTTTCAACTAACTGGACGAAGTATGTTAGCTGGAATAATAGTACTAACATTTATGATTATACCGATAATAACCGCACTTTCGGCTGATGCAATTAAAGCAGTTCCTCATAAATATAGAGAGGCTTCCTTAGCCCTAGGGCTATCGAAATGGCGTACAATAGTTAAGTAGTATCACCTTCTGCAAAATCAGGTATTATTGCTGGTGTAATTCTAGGAACAAGAAGGGCCATTGGAGAAGCAATTGCTATGTTCATGGTTGCTGGTAGTTTAGGTGTATTACCTAATCCTTTACATGGAAGCGTATTTTTCTTAACACACGTTTTACCTTTAGCATCTGCTATAGTAAATAAATCAGAAGCTATTGCGGTACAGAGCATAGAATCAGCTTTATTTGGCTGTGGGGTTTTATTATTAATTACAACATCTATACTAAGTATTTCAGCAAAAGTTATCGAGAGAATTGTAAAAAGGAGGCAGGGACTTGTCTAATAGGAGAAGGGTTTTTGACTACATCCAACAATATTTTGCTTTGGGATCTTCATTAATAACTGTTGCTGGATGCATAGGAATTATTGTTTTTCTATTTATCAATGGATACAGTGTAATTAATCTACAGTTTTTAACAACAGATCCAGGGGCAACAGCAGTAGACATTAGCAAAGCAGGAGGTATTCTAACTCCAATTGTAGGAACATTTATAATTACAATACTCAGAATAATTATAGCTTTACCCTGGGCTTTATCTACAGCAATTTATCTTTCAGAATATGCGATGGATAATTTAGTGAACAATTTTTTTAGAACGTCAATTGATATTTTAGCCGGAATACCTACTATTGTAATTGCAATTTTTGGAGTAGCAATATTTACTAGGCCTCAGTTAGGATTTTTAAGTTCAATGGTAGAAGGTGTCGAAGGTGTAACGAGAGCCTTTGGTAAATCATTTTTAGTATGTAGCTTTGCTATGGCAATTATGATATTACCTTTTGTAATAAAAACATGCGAGGAAGCTATCAAATCAGTTCCGAAATCATATAGAGAAGCTTCCTTGGCTTTAGGGGTTTCAAAATGGGATACAATTGTGAACGTTGTATTACCGAGTGCTAGTAATGGAATAGTAACTTCTGTTATTTTGGGTATGGGTAGGATGATTGGTGATACCGCTATAGTTTGGTTACTTCTAGGGGGAACTCTGAGGATGACAGGAAACCAACCATGGTATCAACCACAAAACTGGATGAGTACATTAAAAAATACTGGATCTACATTAACTACTTATATTTACTATAATTCTCCTGCAGGTGAAGGAGATATGCCAGAGCTAGCCTTTGGAGCTTCAGTTGTTTTAATAACCATAATAATAATCTTAAATGCAATAACTATTTTTGTTGGATCTAGAAATAAGTCTGTGATGGAGGAATAGATATGGCAGAAGAAGCAATTAGTCTTCAAGAAAAGGATATAGATTCAAACATAGAAGATATAGTAATATCTATTAAAGATTTTAATGCATGGTATGGTAATAATAATGCATTATCAGATGTAAATATGAATATTAAAAGAAATGCCATTACAGCTTTTATTGGACCTTCTGGATGTGGAAAAACTACATTGCTACGTTCAATTAATAGAATGAATGATGTAATTAATGGGTATAGATGTTCTGGTATAATAAAAATGGATAATATAGAGGTAACTGATAGTGATTTGGATACCTTAGAAATTAGACGGAAAATAGGCATGGTTTTTCAAGACCCGAATGCCTTTCCGATGTCTATATATGACAATTTAAAGCTACCTATAGTTGAGAACTTTTCAAATATTGAAAAGAAGAGGATTAATGAGATAATAATTGAAAAATTAAAAGACGCTGCGCTTTACGATGAAGTAAAAGATAGATTACATAAATCGGCATTAAAAATTTCAGGTGGTCAGCAGCAAAGATTGTGTATTGCTAGGGCTCTTACAATAGAGCCAAAGGTTATTTTATTTGACGAACCATGTTCATCACTTGACCCTATAGCAACTCTTAAAATAGAGGAACTACTTGTACAACTAAAGGAAAAATACACTGTAGTAATTGTTACACATAATATGGAGCAAGCAAGAAGAATCGCAGATGATGTTGCTTTTTTCTATAAGGGAGAGGTAGTAGAGCAAGGAGCAAGCGAAAAAATTTTTACAACACCAAATTCACAAATTTTATCTAACTATTTAAAAGGAATAATTTAATTTATGCTATTCTTTTCTTAAGACAAGCTTTAGTAGTTTGTCTTTTTTTTTATTTCACAAAAAAACTAAATAGTATAGCAGTAATAAAATTGAAGCTTAAATTTTGACATTCACTAAAAAAATCTAAATAAAGTGACTGTATGATAATTTGTATTAAAAATGAAATAATAATTATATGGTTTAATATAATATAAACTTGGAAAATTAATTATTTTATGAATTATTTTTTATTATTAGAGGAAATTTGTGTTAATATATTAATGAGATTTATTAAAGTAAAGGTTATATAAAAGGAGAATTCTTATAGTGAGTAAAAAATTTAAAGATTTTAATATCAAAAATTTTATAGTAGATAATTTAGAGAGGGAAGAAAAAATTGATCCAACTGAGATTCAAGAGGCCGCTATACCTAAAATTTTAGATGGAGAAGATGTAATAGGGAAAGCTAAAACAGGAACTGGTAAAACCCTAGCTTATTTAATACCAATGATTGAGAAAATAGATCCTGAAAAAAAAGAGCTACAGATGTTAGTATTAGCTCCAAGTAGAGAGCTAAGCCTTCAAATAAATAGAGAAATTGAAAGTGTTATTAAAGGTACAAATATAAGTTCAGTGACTATATTAGAAGGAATGGAAATTAATAGACAACTTGATAAATTAAAGGATAAGCCACAGATTATAGTAGCTACCCCAGGTAGATTATTACATATTATAGGACTTAAAAAATTAAAGGTGCATGGTGTTAAAATTATTGCCTTAGACGAGGTGGATCAAATTCTTGAACAAGGGTTTAGGGAAAAGGTTCATTCAATTATTGATTCGACTTTAAAAGATAGACAAGTTGTAAGTTTTTCAGCAACACTTTCAAAAGATGCTTTGGATATACTAAATTCAATAATGAAAGACCCTAAGTATATTTCTTTAGACAATGCAAAGCCTGTTCCAACTGGCATAAAGCATTTTCATATTGTTAGCACTGCTCCGAAAAAAACTGAAACACTATCTGAGCTTATCGAAGTATTGAAACCAACTAAATCTTTAGTCTTCATTAATAAGAATGAAAACGTTGATAGATTTGTAAAAGAGCTAAAATCCTATGGACTGTCTGTGGGTGGCATACAAACTAGAACAAATAACCAAGATAGACAGCATATTCTTACTACATTTAATAATGGAAAGCTTAAAATTTTAGTGACAACAGATCTATTTACAAGGGGAATGGATTTTAGTGATGTATCGCATATATTTAATATGGACTTACCATTAAATCCTGTAGATTACTTACATAGAGCTGGAAGAACGGGTAGAATGAACAAAAAGGGCCAGGTCTACAATATAGTTAGAGATAGAGAAAAGTTTATTATGTTTAAGATGATGAAGAAATTAAATATTGATGTAGTTGAAATTAGTATAATAAATGGAAAAATTAAAGTAGTGGAAGACATTATTAATAGGAAGAAAGAGTCCATATATAAGAAGACATTATCAAATAAGAAGTATAGTACAGATAGTAAAAAATTGTAAAATATATTTGAGTAAAGATAATCCCCCATGTATTTATGAGGGATTACCTTTTTATAGTTGTTAATCAAAACTATCATAATAAATGTTGTCTTCAGAGAAACCCTTATCTATTAAGTGGTTGACCGTTGATTTAATCATAGGCCCATTTCCACAAAGATAGGCTTCCCTTCCCTCTTTATATTCTAAGTATTTATCAATCATGTCAGTAACTCTTCCAACCTCGCCATTCCAACTATTTTTATCAGGTCTAGATAATGTAGGGACAAATGTGAATTGTGGAAGCTCTTCTTCAAGTCTTTTCATTTCATCAATCATAAATAAATCATCTTCTGTCCTAGCACCAAAGAAAAAGATAACATTACGGCTTATTTTCTTATCTTTTATATCAAGCAAAATACTTCGAATTGGTGCCATTCCTGTTCCTACAGCTACAAGGACAATATCGCAGTCCGAATCGGATAAATAAAAATCACCATAGGGACCATTAAAAGTAACTTTATCACCTTTGGTTAGGTGTTTGTGGACATAAGTGGTTACGATTCCGTCTGGTACATAACCTATTAGTAATTCAATATATTTATTTGTAGTTGATTGAGAGGCTATGGAGTAGGCTCTAAAAACATCTTCATTACTGTCCGCATAGGGAGGGGCTAGTAGCTGTATATATTGTCCTGCTCTAAATTGTATTTCCTTATCTTCACATATTGCTAATCTTAAATATTTAATAGTAGGTGTAACATCCCGTGCAAACTCAACAACTACATTATATTGCTTAACGTTGAATAACTCCTCAGGTATTTCTATTTTCATATTTTCTTTTACCTTAACTTGGCATGATAGACGAATATTACAGTTTTTATCATCTTCAGATAAATAGGATAATTCTGTCGCTAAAATAGGCCCCCCGCCTTCTTCAACCTTACATTTACAATAGCCACAATTTCCTTTGCCACCACAGGCAGAAGGTATAAATATTTCATTACTTATTAAGGATGAAAGCAAAGTAGTACCGCCCTCTACATAAAGTTCTTTATCGTTGTTAATAACTATTTTTCGCTCTCCATAGTCAGCGATATAGTAGTTTGCTAGGGTAAGTAATAAAGCTAGAACTGTAGCAATAGTAGTAATTATAAATACGGTTACAAATATACTGGACATTATATATCACTCCTCTACTATATCTTTACAATTCCAGAAAAACCAATAAAGGCTAGAGCCATTAAACCAGTAATGATTAATGTAATGCCGGGGCCTTGTAATCCCTTAGGAATAGGTGAATTTTTAATTTTCTGTTTAATACCTGCCATTGCAACGATAGCTAAGGTCCACCCTAAACCTGAACCAATACCAAAGAAAAATGATTGAATAAGTGAGTAGCTTCTAATTATCATAAATAGTGATACTCCGAGGATTGCACAATTAACTGTAATCAGAGGTAAAAATATTCCAAGGGAATAATATAATGTCGGAGCATATCGCTCAACGACCATCTCGACTAGTTGAACAAACGCAGCTATTGTTATTATAAAGACAATATATCTTAAATACTCTAGATTGTATGGAACAAGTAGATATTTATATATAATGTAATTAATAATTGAAGTAGCTCCAAGTACAAAAGTTACTGCCTGCCCAAGTCCAATAGAAGTTTTAATTTCATTTGAAACTGCAATAAAGGAACACATACCTAGAAAATTTGATAATATCATGTTGTTAGTAAAAATTGAAGCCATAAGTATTACTAAAGGATTAATATCGCTCATTAATTGGCACCTCCTGGTACGACAGTCTCTTGTGAAGCTTTATTTATATCTATAGGCTTAATTTCTATTTCTTTATCTTGCTCCTTAGTTGGAATAAAGGAATTAGCAACCCATATTAAAATACCAAGCATAAAGAATGCTCCTGGAGGCATTATCATAAATATCCAATTAGTCCACCAGTCCCCAACCACAGCTATTCCAAAAATTGTTCCAAATCCAAGAAACTCCCTAAAGAAGGCTACAGTTAATAGAACTGTCATATAACCTAAACCTGCGGCCATACCATCGAAAAAAGATGCCAAAGGTTTGTTGTTCTGTGCAAAGGATTCACATCTGCCCATTATAATACAGTTTGTAATTATTAACCCAACATATGGACCTAAAGCTATACTCATGGATGGAAAATATGCTCGAAGGATAATATCAACTATAATTACATATGCTGAAATAATTAGAGTTTGCACCATCATTCTAATATGCCTAGGTATATGCTGTCTAATCATTGATACCGTTAGACTTGAAAAGGAAGCAACAAATATAAGACCTAAACTCATAAATAATGAGTTTATCATAAGGTTAGTGACAGCTAAAGCAGAGCAGATACCTAAAATCTGTCTATATACTGGATTATCCTTTAACATACCAATATAAAAGATTTTACCTATTTCCTTAGTCATTTTTTAGTCCCTCCTTTATATGTTCGAAAAAATTATAAAGGTTTTCGTTTAGAATTCTTCTTAAGGCATTAGATGTTCCTGTAGCACCAGAAATTGCATCAACTTGGCCATTAGGATTTGGGTTGTAAATAATGAAATTCAAATCATTTTCTCTATTAAGATTAATTCCCCTAAATTGCTCCTTAAAAGAAATGTCATCTATTCTGGCGCCAAGACCAGGAGTTTCACTATGAGACAAGATATCTATACCTATAACCTCTGAAAAGTCAGGGGTTAATGCCATTAACGCCCTTAGATCACCCCATACTGCTTTTCCTTCAATAGGTAGTATATATGCGATTAATCTATTATCTTCATATGCTTCATATAGTGTAAAGTCATTGACCTTAATTTCATTTATATGATCATTGTATAACAGATTTATAGTTTCTGCGTCTAATGTTGAAGCATCAAAATTTAAGACATATAGGAACGAGGCTTGCTGCTTTACTAGTTCGTTTAACATGATTTTATCTTTAGTAACATGATTAAGGGTTGAAAGAACAAGAGTAAATACTAAAGTCAGGATAAACATAAAAACAACTGGTTTAAGACTAAATTTTTTCATGCTATCACCTTCCTACTTCTAGAGCCTTTATAAAACTTAATACCCTCATCTAGTATAGGTGCAAAGGTATTCATTATTAAAACTGCGAACATGCCACCAGCTACGAAAATACCATATATTCTAATTAGTAAGGTTATACAACCAATTAAAGTCCCGTATATCCATTTACCTTCAGTAGTTTTAGGAGCAGTAATTGGTTCGGTAGCAAAGAAGACAGAAATAAATATGATACTGCCGGATAAAAGGCTCCATATCGGGTTAGGAATTGAAGTTACATTTGAGAAATATATAATTGTATTTAGGCTCATAAAACCTAAAATTGGAGATACCATTAATCGCCAATCCGCTGCTTTAGTATATATTAAATAAATACCAGCTAATATTATTAAAATTGCGCTAGTTTCACCTAATGAACCTGAAATATTACCCCAAAAAAGGTTTTTTAGTGGAACCAATTCGCCTGTCTGTGCAAAGGTTATTAAGGGGGTAGACCTTGTTACAGTATCAATTGAAGGGGTTAGGTATGTAGAAAAACCTCCTGGAAAATTAATTGAGGGGGAATTCCATTGAATAGTTAAATACTCTGGGAAACAAACGTATAAAAAAGTTCTTCCTACTAGTGCTGGATTAAATATATTTCTTCCAAAACCACCAAAAACCTCTTTAGCAAAAACAACACCAAAAATAATACCTACAATAGCTACCCAAAAAGGAGTAGATACAGGTAAAGTTAGCGTAAATAAGATGCTAGTTACTATAACAGCCTCACTTACCTTTTTGTTTAATCTTTTTTCAAATAAAAATTCAGTAATAATTGCAAATACTGTGGTAACCGACATTAAAACAATTGCCCTTAGGCCAAAATAGTAGGTTGAAATTATGATAATTGGTATTAAGCTATATATTACCTTTCTCATTAAAATTTGCTTAATAAATACTCTGTTAAGAAAAGACATAAACACTCACTCCCCCACAATATTAATAAGATATTATAAATATCTACCCGAAATATGAACCAACAAAACAGTAGGAATAATATATTATATTCACCAAACTAAAGATAGAGTAAAAAAAAAAGAGTTACGGACGGGGGCACTAATTATAAAAGCATGTTCATATTGAGTTCATATTTATGGTATATAAAAAAATATAAGGTGATTCGTACTTGGTTTAGAAAAGGCTAATATGAATTCTCAGTAAGGGGGTTAGAACATGAGCAAAGAAAAAAATAATCAAAAAAAACCTATAGTGTATTTCTATATTACAACAATAATAATGGTATTGCTTTTAAATGCATTTGTTTTCCCATTTATATTTAAAAAGAATGTGACTCAAGTGGATTATAGTACTTTCCTAATGGAAATAGAAAAAGGAAATATAAGTACGGCTGAAATTCAAGATAATCAAATTGCATACATTATTGAAAATGAACTAGGAGAGGAACAGATATTTATGACAGGGCGAGTAGATGATCCGGATCTAGTAAACCGCCTTTATAACGCAGATATACAGTTCTCTAAGGTAATTCCGAAACAAAACTCACCTTTGGTAAATTTTATTTTAACTTGGATTTTCCCAATATTATTATTTGTTGCCATTGTACAAATGATTACAAAGCCACTACAAAAGATGATGGGCACTAACAATGTGATGGGCTTTGGTAAAAGTAATGCAAAAGTTTACGTAGAAGCACAGACAGGGAAAACATTTTCAGATGTGGCAGGACAGAACGAAGCAAAGGAAGCCTTGAGTGAAATTGTAGATTTTCTAAATAATCCAACTAAATTTAAAGAGATTGGGGCTATTATGCCAAAGGGTGCCTTATTAGTAGGGCCTCCTGGCACAGGAAAAACTCTACTAGCGAAGGCTGTAGCAGGTGAAGCGAAGGTACCATTCTTTTCTATATCAGGTTCTGAATTTGTAGAGATGTTTGTTGGTATGGGTGCTGCAAGAGTTAGGGATCTATTCAAGCAGGCTCAGGAAAAAGCCCCATGTATAATCTTTATAGATGAAATTGATACAATTGGTAAAAAACGTGATAATGGTGGGTTAGGTGGAAACGATGAAAGGGAGCAGACCTTAAATCAGTTATTAACAGAAATGGATGGGTTTAGTGGTGAAAAGGGAGTAGTAATACTTGCAGCTACAAATAGACCGGAATCTTTGGATAAGGCTTTGCTAAGGCCGGGACGATTTGATAGACGTGTTCCTGTAGAATTACCTGACCTAGTAGGTAGAGAGTCTATTTTAAAAGTACATGCAAAAAAAATAAAATTCGATAGTGATGTTGATTTTAATGGGATAGCTAGGGCAACCTCTGGAGCATCTGGAGCTGAGTTAGCAAATATTATTAATGAAGGTGCCTTAAGAGCAGTAAGGTGTGGTCGCAACTATGTTATTCAAAGTGATTTAGAGGAAGCCGTAGAGGTTGTTATAGCTGGATACCAACGAAAGGGAGCCGTTATTTCACCTAAGGAGAAACAAATAATAGCATATCATGAAATTGGTCATGCAATTGTTGCAGCTAAACAGATGGAATCAGCACCGGTACACAAAATTACAATAGTACCTCGAACATCCGGAGCCCTTGGATATACTATGCAAGTTGCTCAGGAAGAAAATGTTCTGATGACTAAGGAAGAAGCTTTTAATAAAATTACAACTTTCACAGGTGGTCGGGCTGCAGAGGAATTAGTATTTGGAACATATACTTCTGGGGCTTCGAATGATATTGAACAGGCTACAAAAATTGCTCGGATGATGGTAACAAGGCTAGGTATGAGTAGAAACTTTGATATGATGGTTCTTGAAACCGTTTCAAATCAGTATCTTGGCGGAGATTCTTCTTTAATCTGTTCTCCTGAGACTGCATCAAAAATTGATGAGGAAGTACTTGGAATTATAAAGAAAGCCCATGAAAAAGCAATAAATATTCTTAAGGAAAACATGGATAAACTCCATCAATTATCAAGATATTTAATAGAAAGAGAGACAATTACAGGAGAAGAGTTTATGAGGATATTATTAAATTAAAAATATGCAGAGCTAGGCTTATGGACTATAGTCTAGCTCTATAGTCTTTCAGGACTAAAGTTATAATATAAAGAGAAAAATTTAGAACGTAGAGAACTTAATGAGATCTAAGTAAACTTTTAGTTAAAATAAGGAATCTAAGCTATTAGTGTAGAAATATTGTTTTTTTATATTAATTAGCTTATAATGTTCATATTAAGTTCACATTGTTTGTGTAGTATCTGTTAATATGCATCTAGAGGTGGGCATAAAATTTAGGACTTGGAAGGGGTTTTTAACTTGCAAAAAAAAATGGTGGCAATAATTACTGCATTAATTCTATTAGTATCACTTTCAGCATGTACTAAGAATGAGGAAGTCATAAATCCGATAGATGAACCATCTATCGATGTTGTAGCTACTGTAAATGGTGTTGAAATTAAATGGGACCAATTTAAAACTATGGTTGATGATATGAAACTATACTACCAGCAATTCAATCTAGATTTTGATAGTGATGATAATAAGGAATTATTGTCTATGTTAGAGGGCGAAGCTTTAAATATTCTAATTCAAGAGGAACTAGTATATAGATATGCCTTAGAAAATAACTACGAAGTATCAGATGAAGAAATCGATAAAGAGATTGAACTATTTAAATCTCAATTTGATAGTGAAGAAGAGTTTTTAGAAGTATTAGGCTCAAATGGATTAACACTAGATACTTTTAGAGTAAAGATTACAAGGGATAAAGTGTTATCTGATTACACTAAAAATGAAATGCGTGATGTAGATGTAACTGAAGAAGAACTTCTGTCACTATATGAGGAGTATAAAAACAGACTTGAGGAACTTCCACCATTAGAAGAAATCAGAGCTAGATTAGAGGATGAAATTAATCAACAGAAATTTTTAGAAAGATTTGAAGAACTAATCAATTATCTAAAGTCAAAAAGTGAAATTGAAATATTTATTTAGAAATAGTGCCGGGTTTTATTTACTTAGAATCTGGCATTATTTTTATTGGTTTAAATAATATATAAGATGATAGTAATGAAAATAATTATTCATATCATTAGAAAACTATGATATAAGTTATAGTATGTTAAATTTAAATAAGGACTGAGATTATGATTGTACTATCATTAGGTATTTCATTGGCGATTATTTTGATTTTAGTTAATAAGAAAGTAAATATGGGTTATTCGATGGTTGTAGCCGCAACTGTACTTGCATTATTAAATGGAAGAAGTATGGGGTATATTGTAGCTAAATTTATTAGTACATTAAATGATAGCACTACGATTACATTAGCCTTCACTATTAGTTTAATAACAATTCTAGCATATTTAATGGATCAATATTTAATTTTAGGCAGAATGGTATCGGCTTTAGAAATAGTTCTTAGAAGTGCTAAACTTACTATATTGTTGGCACCATCTATTATGGGAACCCTTTCCGTATATGGTGGGGCTTTAATGTCTTGTCCTATTGTAGGTAGATTAGGAGATAGGTTGTCAATGACAAATGATGAAAAAGCAACTATAAACTTAATTTTTCGCCATACTTTGTATCTTATATTCCCAATTTCACCTGCTATGATTTTAGCTTCAAAAATTGGAGGCATAGATGCATGGGACCTGATTAGGATACAACTACCTATAGGCTTATTTATGTATATATTTGGATATATATTATTTATAAGAAATTATAAAGACCCAGAAATCAAAAAATTAAGCAATATAGAATATATAAAATCTATATTTCGGTTTATTCTATATGCCTTACCAATTATTATAAGTTTACTAGGTACCATTGTTTTTAAAGTTCCTTTTTATATTTCATTAATAATCGGTATATGTTATTGTATTGCTGTTAACATGTATGATAAAAGAAAAGATTCTAGATTTAAAATAGATGAACATGCAATAAAAACTATATACAAAGGCTTAAAAATCCCTTTAGTATTAACCGTAATTGGTATACTATTCTATAGAAACATTGTTACTGATTTAAGTGAAATTCATATGTTTTTAAGCGGATTATTAGATCGTGGGATGCCTTTAGAACTGATGATATTTATAGCCAGTGGTGTAATTTGTATATCATTAGCCTCACCGCAGCCTGGTATTGCTATTTTATTCCCTTTAATTCTGCCTTTAGCTCCTACCTATGAGATTAGACTTATGTATGCAATGTTTATTTTTACGACTTCTTTTTTATTTTATTACATTTCACCACTACATCTTTGTCAAATATTAACATTAGAATATTTTCAAGTACGTTTAAAAAGCTTGTATCGAAACTATATCTTTTTAATACCACTTACATTTATTTCAATGGTTATAATCTATGCAATTAAAATATTTTAATAGAATAAAAAAAGGCCCTTACTTAGTATTTAAAAGAGCCTTTTTGTATTTGGTCTTATACTTATAAAAATCTCATTAATATATATAGATACTATGATACGCTATATTAATTAACCTAAGCATTGTCGGTAATATTTTGATTAAATATATTTTTGAATCCTAAGGATTCTACCTTAGAGTGAATATCTAAAACATTAGTCATATATAATCCTAGTTCTCTCATGCGATCAAAATACGCACTCCCAGAGAAAGTATATTTCTTACTCATACCGTCCTGAGTATTCATCGCTTCCTTAACGTAAGCAATGGCATCTCCAATAGCAAGCTCTGTAGGTAATTGTATCATTGGTTTATTTAGAGCAAATCTAACACTATTATTACCAGCTAAAACTCCTGTAACTATAGCTTCTGTGTGTCCAACTAGAAGTCCTGCTTTTTCACCAGCACAGAAAAGGTTATTAATGCCTTCAACTTGCAAATAGTTATCTCTGGGAGACATATTAAAAAAGCGCATAGAATTTCCTATTCCCCCTGTGTATGGGTCTTCATATCTAGCATTCTCTAATCCAGGAATTTTTCTCAATCTTTCCAGATTGAAATATGGTGCCATCAATTTAGCATGTCCAGTATCAAGTAGAATAATATTATCTTTAAAGTCAGGTAATGCATACTGCTGACAGGCTTTAATATCTAAATGATTTTCTGCCAACTCTTCTGGGATAGCAATAATAGCTACTCCTTCACGAGTTAATAGCTGTTGTATTTCTATAGATAGGGATTCCTTAAGAAGTTTACATGACCCGCTCATTGCCCCTATGCTACCATCAGGTTTTATACCGACCATTTCGGATACCCCAACTAAAGCACCTAAACTTAATCTTCCACCAAAGCTTGGACATCTTAAGACACACATAGCACATCCATTACCGTATTTATTACAATTATTTATAGGGCCAGCAGTACCGGTAGTATCTATATAAACATCTCCGGTAAATATTCTTTCTTTTTGATCCTGAACTGAAAGAATGGTTTTATCGTCCATTGTAACTTTTTCTATTCTAGCTTCAAAAATGATTTCAACCCCAAGTTTATGCAAATGAGAAAAAACTGCTCCATGTATCTCAGCTATATCATATAGATTAACATGGTTATGTCCTGGGAAATTTATATTTTTATGCCTGCTAGTATTATCACAGATTTCAAATAGATCACCACCACCCATTGCAATCATTTCTTCAGTAGCAGTAAATCGGCCATTATTACGCATGATTCCACCAACTAGTCCTGTACCTAAAAGCATATCAGTTCTTTCTAATATTGTAACTTTTGCACCGGCTTTTACTGCTCCGACAGCAGCTGCACATCCTGCCCAACCACCACCGATTATAGTAACTTTTGGCATCTGAAATCCTCCTCATAAAAAATAAAGCAATAAATATAGTATGCTAGTTGCACGTTATATCAATTACAAAAAAATAATATTTTACTCAAATAAGATAGGACTCCACATATTTTATTGCAGTTTTAGGCAATTAATCCATAAATTCCCATGAACTGGATATACTAGTTACTGCACTATTAGATGTAATAATATTAAGCTAACTATTGTAAACAAGGGATATATGTAGTATTGTAGTGTTGTTTAATAGTTTCATTTAAAGTGACTAATATTATATTAATTTTTTAATTTTATTTAAAAAGATTTTGGGGGAATTAAAATTGAGTAGTGTATATGCTCCAGGTTGTGCTCTTATGTTGTACAAGCCAGAATTAGGAAAAAAGGTTTTAGATGCTTTAAAAAAAGAAGTTGATATAATGGGGGACCATCATATTTGTTGTAGGCATGACCATGGACTTGAAATGGATTCAGAAATCATTAATACATGTTCAGGTTGTGATAGGAGATTCAGAGAAGAATATATGGATATCACTACAATATCATTATGGGAAATTTTAGCTAAGAGTAAAACCTTTGAGTTTCCAAATTATAAGGGGATTGAAATGACAATACACGATGCCTGTCCAACTAGAGGTAGAAATAGTGTTCATATTGCAATCAGGAACCTTTTAGAAAAAATGAATATAAAGATAGTTGAACCACGAAATACTTGTCAAAATGCAGTTTGCTGTGGGGATAGTTTTTATGGTGTTTTACCAGTTCAGCAGGTAAAGGAAATGATGAAAAAACGTGCAGATGAAATGCCCTGTGAAGAAGTTGTTGTATATTGTGTATCGTGTATTAAAGCTATGCATATAGGGGGAAAGAAACCGAGATATTTAGTTGATCTTCTATTTGGTGAAGAAACAAAAATTGATACTTTCGATCCAGATGAATGGCATGCTACTCTTCAACAGTATATAGATACACACTAGTTAATTGGTACGTCACGGTGGAATCCAACATATGATATATGACATAGAATTTCTTAATAATAGGAGGAGTGTTATATGTCGTATGGATCTAGAGTCCCTGTTTCTTGCCCCGTAGGGTTTAAGGGTCGGTATACTGTTCCACCTGGTGATACAATGTTTATGATAGCTCAGATGTTTAGAATACCTTTGGATACATTAGTAAGGGTTAATCCTCATATTACAAACCCAAGTATAATTTATCCTGGAGATGTACTTTGTGTACCAGCACTGATAACTATACCCTGTTGCATTGCACTAAATAAAATAGGCCGCCATCCCTTTGGGTCAGGTGGAGTTGCATTTGTTAACTTTGGTCCAAGAGGGGGAGAAGTTATTAGTGTTATGGCTACATTACCACAACAATCATATTTTGGAAACTTTGATATATATATTGCTACTGCCTTTTTCGGTGACTTTGGAGGTTTTGGTAACCAGCTGTTTCCTACACCAGAAGACCCACCAACTTGGGCTACAAGAATAGAGCTTCCGACGATAGTTTCGGTTAGTCCAGAGGTACAGATAGCTGTTCAACCTAGCAACTCTCTAACTGGTGTTTCAGGACCAATAATATTATTTAACGACTTAACTTCATGTGTATTATGTTAAACTATAAAAAAACAAAATAGTAATGCCTGTATGGGAAAAAGCATGTTATTAATAGTATCATGTTTTTTTACTTTTACTTTGATTTTTATATTAATATAAGAATATAATTAAAGAAACAATTATTACAATAAAAAATAGAGGAGATATCTATATTAGGATATTAATAGATGTAGAATTAATTATGTAAGACCATATCATTGAGAAAGTGAGTTGTTTACAATTAGACTTCGAACTAAAATAACAATTTTAGTAATTGCAATAGTTACTATTTCAATTTACTCAACTACTTTGTTAACAACAAAGAGATTAGTTGATAATTTTAGCAATGAAATGAATATTAACCTAATGAACATTGCAAAGGTAATTGCAAGTAGTCCTAATGTAGTTGAAGGGATGAAGACAGGTACGTATAGAAAAAATCCTATACAAGCATATGTTATGAAGATATTAAATGAAACTGAAAATGTTGAAATTATTGTAGTTGCAGATATGAATGGCTACAGATATGCTCATCCAAATCCAGAGAGGCTTGGGGAAAGATTTGTAGGTGGAGATGAACAGAGGGTTATTGAGTATGGGGATTCATATATTTCTGAAGCTACCGGTACACTGGGAAAAGCCATAAGGGCATTTGTACCAGTTTACGACCAGGAAACTGGAGAACAACTAGGTTTTGTCATGACTGGTGCTTTATCTCATACTATAGGTGTCATAAAAAGACAAAGGGTGTTAAATAGTATCCTTGTGTCATTTATCGGATTATTTATTGGTATTATTGGTGCTATTTTATTAGCAAATAATATTAAGAAAATTTTGTTAGGATTAGAGCCTGAAGAGATATCAAAATTATATGTTGAAAAACAAAGCATATTAGATACAATTCATGAAGGTATTATCGCTATAGATGAAAATGAAAATATAACATTAATTAATAGTTCTGCCAGTAAGTTACTGGGACTAGATGAAGATAAAATTATTGGTAAAAGAGTAACTGATGTGTTGTTGTCTACTAGGTTGCCGGATATTTTAAAGACTGGTGAAGGAGAGTATGATAGGGAACAGGTTCTTAATGGAACAGTAATAATTACAAACAGAGTACCAATCAAAGACGGGGATAAAATTTTAGGGGCCATAGCAACATTTAGGGATAAAACAATGGTAACCCGTTTAGCTGAAGAGGTTACAGGGGTAAAGCAAATTGTTGATGCTCTACGGGCTAATACTCATGAATTTATGAATAAGCTACATGTTATTTTAGGTTTAATTGAAATGGGTGAGCTACATGAGGCTAAAAATTATATAATTAGTGTGAGCGAAAATCAACAACAAATAGTATCCTTATTAATGAAAAGAATTAAAGAACCTGCAATTGTTGGTTTGTTATTAGGAAAGTTTAGTAAGGCAAAAGAGCACGGGGTTACGTTAATAATATCTGAGGATAGTACATTAGAAAAAAGATATGATAATATAAATAATAACTCTTTGGTTACAATAATAGGAAACTTAATCGAAAATGCTATAGAATCAGTTAGTGTTTCAAGCAGTAGAGAAAAGAAAGTTTATATTAAAATAAAAGAGGAACATAGTCGTATAATTATCGCAGTAAAAGACACAGGACCTGGAATAAAAGAAGAGTTTATACCTTTAATTTTTAAAAGGGAGTTTACAACAAAAGGTACACATAGGGGTGTGGGACTTTCACTAGTTAGACAATCTGTTGAAAATCTTGGGGGAATTATTGAAGTTTCCAGTATTATTAACCTAGAAACAACTTTTAAAATAATGCTTCCAAAAGGGGGAGTAGTACGTTGATTAAGGTATTAATAGTTGAAGATGATCCAATGGTGTTGAATCTAAATAAAAGATATATAGAAACTGTAGACGGATTTAAGGTTGTTGAAACTGCTCTAAATGGCAAAGAGGCATTAAGATTTTTAACTAGCCACTCAGTAGATCTAGTAATAGCTGATATTTATATGCCACACTTAGATGGCATTAGCTTCTTAAAAGAAATGAGAAGACGAATGATTAAGGCAGATGTTATTTTTGTAACTGCTGCTAAGGAAACAGATAGTATAGACGAAGTATTGATGTTAGGGGCTGTAGATTACCTAATTAAACCTTTTGAATATGAGAGACTAAAAAGCTCTTTAGAGAGCTACTACAAAAGATATCAGCTATTAAAGAGAAATGATGTAATAAAACAAGAGGATATAGATCAAATTACTAAAAGAGGCTACTATAATATAGAAAATACAGTTCAGAAAGGTCTTCATAAAAAGACTCTTGAAAGAATAAGAAACTTTATGAAAAAAAACGAAGGCATATATTTTACAAGTGAAGAGGTATCTGAGAAACTGCATGTGTCTAGAGTTACTGTACGAAGGTATTTAGAATACTTAGTATCTATAAGTGAGCTAACTTTAGAGATTGAATATGGCTCTATAGGAAGACCAAGTCATCTCTATAAACACGAAATCAAGTAGGCCAAAAACTATGTGAATACTATAACAATAAAATTTAAAATTACTAAACATTTAGAATACTTTCTAAATGTTATTTTTTTTTGCCCATATTATATACTTTCTATAATAGAAAAAATAAAAAATACTAGCGGAGGTGCTGACAATGAACATATCAGAAGAGAGTTTAAAGCTTCATGAGGAAAAACAGGGCAAAATAGAGGTTATATCAAAGGTCCAAGTTAAAGACCGACAAGATTTAAGTTTAGCTTATACGCCTGGTGTAGCCGAGCCCTGTAAAAAAATTCATGAGGATAAGGAAAAGGCCTATACTTACACTTCAAAGGGAAATTTGGTAGCAGTTGTTACTGATGGTACTGCAGTACTAGGATTAGGAGATATTGGACCAGAGGCCGCTATGCCAGTGATGGAGGGAAAAGCAATACTGTTTAAAGAGTTTGCAAGTGTCGATGCTTTCCCAATTTGTCTAGCAACTAAAGATGTTGATGAAATTGTAGAAACTGTTAAGCGAATTGCACCAACTTTTGGAGGAATCAATCTGGAGGATATAGGTGCGCCGAGATGCTTTGAGATCGAGAAAAGACTTAAGGAAGAGCTTGACATTCCTGTGTTTCATGATGATCAACATGGTACAGCCATTGTTGTAGTAGCTGCGGTTATAAATTCTTTAAAACTTGTTAAAAAGAACTTTAATGAAGTTACTATAGTAATAAATGGAGCCGGCTCTGCTGGAATTGCTATTGCAAATATGCTATTAAATATGGGTCCAAAAGATATTATTTTATGTGATAGAAAAGGCATACTTAGTGAGAGCTCCACAGATAACGACCCAAGCAAACAAGAAATGACTAGAAAAACAAATATAAATAAAATAAGAGGCAGTTTAGCTACTGCTATGGAGAAAGCGGATATATTTATCGGTGTTTCTGCGGGCAATGTAGTTTCAGAAGAAATGGTTAAAAGCATGAATGAGAATCCAATTATTTTCGCTATGGCAAACCCAATACCAGAAATTCTGCCAGACTTAGCTATAAGAGCAGGAGCAAAAGTGGTTGGTTCTGGACGATCTGATTTTCCAAATCAAGTAAATAATGTATTAGCATTCCCTGGAATATTTAGAGGGGCATTAGATGTAAGAGCTAAGGATATCAATGAGGAGATGAAGCTTGCGGCAGCATATGCCATTGCCAGTATTATTGAGGAGGATGAATTGAAGCCTGATTATGTTATTCCAGATGCTTTTGACTCAAGAGTTGCTGCAAGGGTTGCGGAGGCTGTTGCAAAGGCCGCAATAGAAACTGGAATAGCAAAAAAATAAAAAGGAGGGAAAACTATGTCAACTTCAACTGTATCTTTAAACGAAAAGTCAGGTTACAGAATTATGGGCATGAGTATTCAACTTTTTGCAATCATTACATCAGTTGTTTTAATTGCCACCTACATGGAAGTTTTACCTAAAGGTATGATAGGGGCCTTTGCATTAATGATGGTTATAGGCGCAATTTTCAATGAAATTGGTAGTAGGCTACCAATTGTTAAAGACTATTTAGGGGGCGGACCAATTGTAATTATCTTTGGCTCTGCAGCACTTGTAACCTATGGAATTCTTCCCGAGTATTCATCAGCTATTATGAGTAACTTTATGAGGGGTGAAGGCTTTTTAGATTTTTATATAGCAGCCCTAATAACAGGTAGTATTTTAGGAATGAATAGAAAACTCTTAATTAAAGCTTCTATTAGATATTTACCAGCAATTATAGGTGGGGTTGTTGTTTCGCTAGGATTAGTAGGTTTAGTTGGTGCAGTTATTGGATATGGAGCCACTGAGGCTATTTTATATATTGGTGTACCGATAATGGGAGGCGGTATGGGAGCAGGGGCTGTACCTCTATCACAAATCTTTGGAACTAGTTTAGGTGCTGATCCAGCGGATATTCTTTCTATAATGATTCCAGCCGTTGCTCTAGGGAATGCTATTGCTATAGTTGCTGCAGGGTTACTAGATCGTTTAGGTAAAATTAAGCCTCAATTAACGGGAAATGGAGAGTTAATGGAAATCAAAAACAAAGAAGATGAAAAGAAAGAAGAACAGCAGGAAGAAAAAGTTGAGTTAAATCTTACTATGCTTGGAAAAGGACTACTACTTGCAGTTACATTCTTCTCATTTGGTACAACTATAGGTAAATTCTTTCCAGCAGTTCATTCATATGCTTGGATGATTATAGCTGTAGCTGTTGTTAAGGCATTAAATATTCTTCCAAGAGAATATGAAGCAGCAGCATTCCAATGGTTCCAATTTGTAATGACAAATCTTACAGGTGTATTATTAGTTGGAATAGGAGTAGCATTTACGAATCTTCAACAAATTATTGATGCATTTACAATACAATATTTAATCTTAGTTGCAGTAACAATTGTTGGAGCAGTAATAGGGTCAGGTATCGTAGGAAAACTAGTAGGATTTTATCCAATCGAATCATCGATTACTGCGGGCCTATGTATGGCAAATATGGGTGGAACCGGGGACGTTGCCGTATTATCAGCTTCTGATCGTATGAAACTTATGCCATTTGCTCAAATATCATCTCGTATTGGTGGGGCATTTATGTTAATTCTGGCATCCGCACTACTTGGAATATTCTTATAAAGGTAAATGTAATTTAGTTCAATAGAGAACAGACTTTGGTCTGTTCTCTCAAATTATATAAAGCTATTTTATATAAGGAGGGACACAAATGCATGCGATAGAGAAAATATTAGCTAGGGCCTCTGGAAAAAAAGAAGTAAGGGCTGGAGAAATAATTCAGGCTAAGGTGGATTTTGCCGAAGTGAATGATCTGTATTTGCAATCAATAAAGTCGTTCTATGAGATGAAGGGTACTAAAGTATGGGACCCGAATAAAATTGCATTTATTTTGGACCACTATGCCCCAGCACCTAGTATACAGTCAGCTGCAAATCAGAAATCTATGAGAGAATTTGTAAAGGAGCAGGGTATTAAGTATCTCTTTGATATAAACGCTGGAGTATGCCATCAAGTTATGGTAGAAGAAGGCATCGTATGGCCAGGTATGATATTAATTGCAACAGATTCCCATACAACTACCCATGGGGCCTTTGGGGCATTAGGAACAGGCGTGGGGGCGACGGACTTAGCAACAATTATGCTAACAGGAGAGCTATGGTTTAAAGTACCTGACGTTATTAAAATAGAGATTAATGGTAAATTACAGACTGGAGTTATGGCTAAGGATGTTGTTCTTCATATATTAAGTGAGTTAGGAACAGATGTTGCCGTATATAAAGCTATTGAGTATACAGGAAGTACTGTTAGAGATATGAGTATTTCTGAAAGAATGGTTTTATGTAATATGGCAGTGGAAATGGGTGCAAAGACGAGTTATATAATACCTGATGAAAAGACTATTGAATATGTTAAGAGTAGAGCGGATTATGAATTTGATATTTTAGAGACTGATGAGGACTACAAGTACTCAGCAGAGTATATATTTAATGTTGATAATCTTGAGCCACAGGTGGCCTTACCTCATAGTGTTGATAATGGGGTAGACATACAAAAGACACTTGAAATTAAGGTAGATCAAGTATTTATAGGCACCTGTACTGGTGGTAGGCTTGAAGATCTAGAAATAGCAGCAGAAATAATAGGCGATAACAAAATCCATAAGGATATTAGACTAGTTGTAATACCTGCCTCAAAAGAGGTTTTGGAAAAGTCTATAGAAAAGGGTTATATTATGACATTAGTAAAAGCCGGGGCAACAATAACAAGTCCAGGCTGTGGACCATGTCTAGGTACACATCAAGGATTGCTAGCCCCTGGGGAAGTATGTGCAACTACATCTAGTCGTAATTTTCCTGGGAGAATGGGAAGTACAGAGGCAGATATTTACTTAGTTTCTCCCGCAACAGCTGCGGCGATAGCAATTAATGGTAAGATAACAGACCCTCGGTATTATATAAAAAATGCAAAGGTGGAAAATAAATGAAAGATGTAATCAGAGGTAAGGCAATTGTAGTGGGTAAAAATATTGATACGGATCAAATATACCCTGGAAGATATCTAGAGCTTGTGGAACCAGAGGATATAGCAAGGCATGCAATGGAAGGTGTTGACCCTAACTTTTTAAAAAGGTTTAGTAAAGGGGATATAATTGTTGCAGATAAAAATTTTGGATGTGGGTCTAGTAGAGAGCATGCAGTAATTACATTGAAAACAGCAGGGGTTGCTGCAATAATTGCTCCATCCTTTGCTAGAATTTTCTATAGAAATGCAATTAATCTAGGACTACCTTTAGTGACATGTGCAAATATTATTGAAAATATAAAAGAGGGAGAGGAGCTAGAGCTTCAATTAAGTACAGGTTGTATTAATAATTTAACTCTATGTACTGAAATCAAAGGAGATGAGCTTCCACCCTTTGTTCTTGAGATGATTTCTTATGGTGGTATAAAACAGTATTATATCCAAAAAAATTCTGAAAAATAGATATAAAAGTAGGTACTGTACCTAATTATATTAGTATATAGATTCATTTCTTATAACAGACAACATAACTGCTGAGGTGAAAGTAGATGTTTTTTTTCAGTATAGTATTTCCCGTATTCACTATAATAGCAATAGGGTAATTATGTGGTAAAAAATGGACATTGAAGTTAAGACTCAATCTAGACTAGCGCTCTATGTTTTTAATCCCGCTCTAAATTTTAATTCCATGATTACTACTAAAACAGACAATGAAGTTTTTACTAAGGTATTAATGTTTGCTATTTTGTTATTTGTAACATTTACAATATTAGTATATTTATGTAATCACTTTTTATTTAAGTTCTCTCAAGATATGAGAAGTGCATTACTGCTAAGTACTACATTTCCTAATAGTGGTAACTTTGGTCTCCCAATTATTCTTTTTGCATTTGGGCAAATAGGGTTTGATAGAGCTGTAGTTTTCACTGTTTTTCAATCTTTTATTATGAATTCTATAGGTGTGTACTTTGCATCTAATAGTAAAATAGTATGATGAATTCTTTCAAAGATGTAATTAAAATGCCAGCAGTTATTGTTTTAATAATAGCAATAATAATGAAAATTTTAACTTAATGCTCCTAGCCTTCTTAATGAGACCTGTAGAACTACTAGGTCAGGCAGCTATACCTACGTTATTAGTTGTATTGGGAATTCAATTGAGCATGGCAAAATTGGTATTTGACAAGTCATTTATTACTATTTCTTCGATATTGCGTCTTATTATTTACCCTATTATAGCTTTTATATTGCTACCTTTATTTTTCGAACTTAATACAATAACTGCGAAGGTTATTTTAGTATTATCAGCAACACCAGCTGCTGTTTCTACTACTTTATTTGCAATACAATTTGATTCACAGCCTCAACTGGTTTCCACAATGACTTTAATTACTACCATAATTAGCATAATTACGATATCAACACTATTAACTTTTATTGTATAAGGAGGGTTTTGATATTGAAAATAGGGTTTATTGGCCTAGGTATTATGGGTAGGCCTATGGTCAAGAATTTATTAAAAGCAGGATATGACGTTACAATTTTTGCTAGAAAGATGGAGTTACAGCAGGAAATGTTAAATTGCGGAGCAACTATTGGTATTTCACCTAAGGATGTTGCGATGAGAACTAATGTTGTAATTACAATGTTACCAAACTCCCCTCAAGTAGAAGAAGTTATACTTGGAATAGATGGTGTTTTAGAAGGGGCTAATGAAGGTCTTATTATAATTGATATGAGCTCTATTGATCCCACTGTTACCAAAGGGATTGCAAAAAAAGCAAAACTAAAGGGTGTAGAGATGTTAGATGCACCAGTGAGTGGCGGTGAGGGCAAAGCCATTGATGGAACTTTAGCTATAATGGTTGGAGGAGATGAAGAAGTATTTCAGAGGGCCCGAAATATTTTATCTGTAATGGGTTCATCAGTTGTTAGAGTTGGGGAAATAGGAAGTGGTAATATAACAAAATTGGCTAATCAAATAATAGTTGCACTTAATATTACTGCTATGTCTGAAGCTATGGTATTTGTCAAAAAAGCTGGTGTAGACCCAATGAAGGTATATAATGCTATAAAATCAGGGTCTGCAGGAAGCTCAGTTTTAGATAATAAACTACCCAAAATATTGGAACGAAATTTTGAACCTGGTTTTAGACTAGAACTTCATATAAAAGATCTAGTCAATGGGTTGAATGCAGGTGAAAAAATGTCTATTCCTTTACCATTCACAGAATATATATTGTACATTATGCAACAACTTAAAGATGAAGGCAAATCACAATTAGATCATACTAGTATAATACAATTCTTTGAGAAATTAGCAGAAGTTGAGGTTAAAGGGTTTTAAAATATAGCATTACAAAATCAAATATCTACCCAACAATAAAAGAAAATTATATGCATTAAGTAATTATGTATCACAATTATTTAGTGTACTAGAATAAAATTTTTGCGGAGATACTATTGTTGGGAGGTGTAACAATGCGATTAATTGCAAGATTTCCAGAACAAAGACAGGCTAGTGCCCTTATAGATAGCTTACGTAATGTTGGACTTGATAGAAAAGATATGATTGTAAGTGATCTAGCAAAGGAACAAAAGTTTAGTAGCTTTGATGAAGCGGCTGAAGAGGTTATTTTTATCAAAACCGAGAGGGAAGGATTAGGCGAACTAGGTACCTTTGCTGATGGCATACCTGGATTAGAAGGTAAAAACGAAGGAATTATTGTTGCAGTGGAAACATCGAAACACAATAGTAATAGGGTAAGGGAAATTATGGAGCAATCAGGTGCTGCTCAAATAATTCAAGACTAAATTAAATTAACTACCTATCATTATGATAGGTAGTTAATAATATATGATTTACATTTAATAAATTATTTAGCATCTACATAGTTATAACCATATTCAAAGGCTTCCATATTTAGATCTATAGTTTTTTCAGGAACATTATCTGCAATAGTTTCTTTCCAAATTTCTTTATGTAAATTAAGTTTATTTGCTAATATTCCTAGTAAAATGACGTTAGATACTTGTTTTTTTCCTAGTTTAACAGCATCCTCAAAAGCATTAATCTCTATTGTATTGTACTTATCTTTAAGAGTATTAATTTCTTCTTCAGGATAATCTGCTTTTTCTTGCTGCACCGGTACTGGATACCAACGTTTACTATTTAAAATAATCACTCCACTTTCCTTAATTTCAGAGCTCCATCTTAGGGCTTCCATAGGTTCCATTGCTAGCAATATATCTACTTCCTTTGGAGGAATATTAGGAGAGTATATGTTATCTCCAAAACGAACGCTACCCCAAACCATACCACCTCTTTGAGATAAACCAACAACGTCATTGCTTTTTACATCTAAGTCTGATTTTAAAGCTACCTGAGAGATAATTCGGGTCATAAGAACCAACCCTTGACCGCCTACACCACCGAGCATTATATTAGTTATCATATTTCATTCCTCCTATCTACAGGAACTGAGGATTTGATAGCATTAACAGGGCATACTTGAGCACAAACGCTACATCCTATACACATATCTTTATCGATAGAGGATTTTAATTTATCTATGCCTTCATATTTGACCATTCTTAAAGGTGGACAAGCTGTTTTTATACATGATCTACAACTTATACATGTATGAGGCTCTACGTAATAATAAGGCTGCTCAATATTATATCTCAATGCACAGGGACCATTAGCTACAACAATTGATATACCATCATAATCAATTTCCTCTTTTATAAGTTTAGTTGCAGCTTTGTAGTCATATTGATTAATCTCTTTTACTCTATCAAAGCCCATTGATTCAATTAGAGTCTTTATGCCAACTTTCATATCATCACTTTCGTTATACAAGCCAGAGCTTGCATTAGATTGCCCGCCTGTCATCGCAGTAGTTCTATTATCCAAAATTATTATTGTTATGTTTTGCTTTTCTTTTCTTTGGTGTAATAAATTTATAAAGCCAGGGAGACCAGAGTGAAAAAATGTTCCATCTCCTATAACTGCTACTAATGGTTGAGTTTCATTATATAGGTCCATAGCTTTTTGGACACCTTTTATCATGCCAAGACTTGCGCCCATACTTATTATCGTATTAGACTGTTCGAAGGGTGGCATAGCAGCTAGGGAATAACAACCTATATCGCCAATAACTATTTTGGCCTTTGATTTTTTTAGAATATCAAAGGTAGGTCTATGAGGGCAACCAGTACAAAATACAGGGGGTCTCATAACCGTTTCTTTTAACTTAAAATCAGCTGTTTTAACGCTTTCAACTAGACCCGCCTTATATAAACCCTCTTCTATTAAATGTTGGTGAAGCTCACCAGTAAAACGAAATAGCTCCTTGCCAATACAATTTATACCCATGAGCTTAAGCTCATTTTCGATGAATGGTTTCATTTCCTCTAAAATAATAATTTTTGAGAATTTATCGGTTATTTCTTTTGCCTTCTTTTTAGAAATAGGGTAGAGTAAACCTAGTTTCCATATGCTAGCGTCTATGTCTAATTCTTTTAGGTTATTATACATTAGTCCAGAAGTAATAATTAGAGTATCTGAATTCTCTTTTAATTCTAATAGATTTAATTCTGTTTCGTAGGCATAGGCCTCTAGCTCCTCTAATCTTTCTTTCATAAAGAATTGTTTATCTCTAGATTGAGGAGGAATCATGCAGTATTTTTGAAAATCCTTATCTATGCCTCTTGTATAGTTAGGAACAATTCGGTCATTTATAGTAACAACACTTCTACTATGACAGAGACGACTAGTTATTCTTAGCATCATAGGAATAGAAAACTTTTCGCTAAGTTCTAAAGCTTTTATAGTAAATTCTTTAGCTTCTTGACTATCGGAGGGGTCTACTATACCCATATTTGCAAATTTTCCAAAGATACGATTGTCTTGTTCATTTTGAGAGCTTGAAAGACCAGGATCATCACCAGTAACTAGCAAAAATCCACCTTTA
The DNA here is from genome assembly GCF_018141405.1 of Serpentinicella alkaliphila. Taxonomy (NCBI): domain Bacteria; kingdom Bacillati; phylum Bacillota; class Clostridia; order Peptostreptococcales; family Natronincolaceae; genus Serpentinicella; species Serpentinicella alkaliphila. The sequence continues at coordinate 3,127,365 of NZ_CP058648.1, read as the reverse complement.
GTTGGTGTTTGTGTGAATGTCATCAGTGGATCAGATGCAATATTGACCCCAACATGCTTCATAGTGGCAATCGATCTGACCCCATAAATGGATCCACCTATAGCAACTTCTAATGCAACCTTTTCATTAGTAGAAAACTCTGAGTATATTTCTTCATATTCTTTTAACTTTTCGAGTATTTCAACTGTCGGTGAGCCAGGATAGCTGGCTGCAATTATTCCACCGGCTTCATAAAAACCTCTAGCAATGGCTTCATTTCCAGTCAAAACTCTTTTGTTAAGCATATTTTCCATGTTTCCACTCCTTCCTTTAGAAAATATATACCCAATTTATCCAAAAAATTCAGGTTTTTCTACGTAATTACTTCTAATTGCTTTGCTTAAAATTGTGAAGTCAATATTTTTTGAGTCCATTGTAAACTGACAAGGATATTGGGTTTTGCATTCAAGACATTCAATATATTGTTTAAAACCTTTTTGTTCACGGTTGTCAAATAGAAATGAGAGCCCATTTTCATCCTTTGGTTCTGTCGAATTAGGAGGTTCAATTTTATATGAGTAAACATAAGTTGATTCGTACTTAACGGAAAACTTTTTACTTAAGCATTTAGGACAAGCTATTTCTCTAAGTAATTGCATATATTTAATCCTCTCTTATTAAAACATGAAAATATTTTTTATTAACTATTAGAACACATAAAATACAAACATTTTATTTTGTGGTCAATCTATACAAATCTTTAATATTATTTCACTAAAACTGAAATATTACCACTTTTTTTCATAAACCCTTGGATTTTTAAAGGATAAATAAACTAATATGTAAAATATTAAAATATAACATTAATTTAGATTATAATTGGAGGAATTTTAATTGAAGATAGTATGTATAGGGGATAGTCTAACCTTCGGCTATGGTGTAAGAGAAATAGAATGTTGGGTTAGTTTATTAAGAAAAGGCTTAAATGGTGAAGTAATAAATAAAGGTATTAATGGTGACACAACAGATGGAATGACCTACAGATTTCAAAGAGATGTGATCAGTAAATCACCTACCCATGTAATCATTATGGGTGGAAGCAATGATTTAATAATGGGGAGAAGTAAGACAGACATCATCAATAATATTGAAGAAATGATTAACCTAAGTATTAAGGATGGGGTTATGCCAATTATTGGTATACAGCCACCTATGGATGCTGAAATGGCGAATAAATATTGGTCAGCATATACAGATTTTAAGCAAGTTAATGAGAATATTAGGGCTTATAGAGACTGGGCTACCAGTTATATTAAAAAAACTAATCTAACATGTTTTGATTTTTACAAGGCCATAAATGAAAGTATGTATAAATACAAAAAAGAGGAAATATATATAGATGGGGTACACTTTACCCCTAGAGGACATAGTATAATGGCAGGTATTATAAATATAAAGAAATAAGTCCTACAACTAGGGCTTATTTCTATCTAAAGAGGTTTATTTATTTATAATTTTATTTATATTTTTAATTATTATTGAAATAGTTCCATCTGGGTTATTAATAAATTCAACTAAATCTTTATTATTATAATAGGCTAAGGGTAAATTGATTTCTATTCCATTATCAGTTTTAAATTTATGACTTTCTAGTTTTTTAGTTATTCTTTTTGATTGTTGAATATCAATATTAGTATTTAACCCTTCTTTTTTTATTTCATTAATAAATTCATGTTGAATTTCATAATTATCCTTGAAAACCTTTTTAGCTATACTTTCTATTTCTATGCTATCAGTTTCTTTTATACTATCAGACAAAACGTTTTGGAATTTCATTGTTTTATCAAAATCGTCATCAAAGTATTTCTTATTTACTTTTTTAGTGACTTTATTGATTATTTTAAACTTTTCATTGTTAGACAAATCGAAATTACAATTTAAAAACTGTTTCGAAAGATAATAGTCCTTATTCTCGTTTATTTCATATTCTTTTTCTAGGAGCTTTATTTCTGCTGTGGTCAAGTTTATAAGAACACATTCCTCTAGCTTTTGATTTTCATTAGGAAGGGTGGTAGTTTGTCTTATTAAGTTATTAACTGTTCCTTCATCTGTATTTAATACAAAGTGTATATAACTTAGTTTATAATTAAATTTCATTATAGCTAAATATGTATTATTATCAAATTCATAGTATGTAAAAATGATATCAGCGGGTGGAATATTAGGATTTTTCTTCATAATGTCAAATAGTAAATTGGCTAAATCAACACTAGTTTCAATAAAGCTATCTTTTGTAATTTCTTTAGTACAGTTATAGACTATATTATTTTCTAAATCATTAAAAGCACCGATTCTAATATCATCACTTGTCATTACTTTTAGTATATGCGCCTCTAAGAAGCTATAAATTTCATCTTTAGATTCCATAGATTTTGTTGATAGTACAGGTATCTGAACGCTATTATCAAGAATATGTAAAACTGAATTAATAATTTTTAAGTTAGTTTGTTGATCATTCATAGAAAAAGCCCCCTTACTTTTATGCACTGCTCCACCTATTATATTAGTGAAGCTAACATAAATCAATAATAATTAAAATAATTGCATATTATTTTATATGTTAAAATAGATAGGTATTTTTAATTACATATACTGAAAAGAGGTGCTGAATAATGAGACTAATTGAAAAGATAGTACATAAAAGTTTAGAAAAATTAGATGGAAGAGTTTCTAAGAGAATTACAGCTAGAGGGATTATATTAAAAGACTCAAAGATATTACTACAATATACTAAAAGATATAATGATTACAGTTTCCCAGGGGGCGGAGTTGATCCCGATGAGGATTTAATAAGAGGACTAAAACGTGAGCTTGAGGAAGAGACGGGTGCAACTAATATACAAATAATAGACGAATTATGCAAAGCTTTTCATAATTCGTCTTATGGAAAGTGATTTATTATGTGAAGTAAGAAGCAATATACTGATTAAACCAACCAAATATCAGCTTCAAACTTCACATAATTTTTTTAGATAATTGTTTTAAGCCATTCTATCATTTCTTCTTTCTCCTTTTCTGAATATTTTTCTAGCGGTAAAACATTATGGCTTGCTTCTTCTATTGCCTTACGTTTAATTTCAGGATTTGATTTTGCATAAATTTCTGTAGTAATAACAGATGTATGGCCTAAAAAGTCCCTAATATAAATTAAATTTACTCCGCCTTCTAACAAGTGCATAGCTTTACTATGTCTTAAGGTATGTGGTGATATCTTTCCTGAAAATAGTTCTGGATGTAGACTCCTTGCTTTCTTTACATATTTATCTAATATATAAGCAATTCCAAATCTTGTAAGTTTCTCAAACTTTTTATTGAAAAACAAGGGATGTACAGGTTGCATTTCTTTTTTTCTTTTGCAGTCATTCATATAGATATTTAGGATATCAAGTGTTTGTGGCATTAGGGGTATAATTCTTGTTTTATTGCCTTTTCCTGTTAATTTTACTGTAGCAGGTTTTATGTTTCGAATATCTCCAAAAGTTAAATCAGCAATTTCCTGAACTCTAGCCCCACTATCATAAAGGAGAACTAATATTGCCATTTCTCTTCGTCCTTCTGTAGATGAACTGTCATGAAGACGAAATAGATGTTTAATGGCTTCTACTGAGATATAGTTCATTGGAATAATAGGTACTTTGCGAGTTTTAATATCAAATATTGATGAACAAAGTTCAATATACTCGGGCTTTTCCATTTGGATATATTTGAAGAAAGCATGGAGTCCGAGAGCCTATGATTAATGCTTGACACGGAATATTGTTTTTCTTTCTCTAACCAAACTAGAAAGTCTTCTAAATATTTTCTGGACAACGTCTCAAGTCTCATTTTAGAAATCGATTTGTTTAGAAACTCTTCCTGGTACTGAAAGAGAAGAATGAATGTATCTCTGTAAGATTTAATCGTATTATCACTGTAATTTGTACGTTCAGGTATATGTTTTAGAAAGTAAGAGGACAGTAACTGTTGAAAATAATTAATTTTCATAGTCTACCACCTCCGGATAGGCATTGTTGTAGTACTCAGTCATTGTGTCAATGATGGAAGCATGGGCTTCAATTGTTAATCGAAGGTATTTTTCTGTGCTTTCCAAACCCCTGTGTCCAAGATATGTGCTTAGAATTGGAAGTGAACAGTATATATCATTTCCTTCGTCAACCATCTTTTCCAAAGCATGGACAAAGAAACGTATGGCGAATGTCATGTACTCGAGGAGTTGTTCCATTTTCTCTAAATATTCCAAAGAAAGGTCATAAACTTTCTAAATTGACAGTATACGGGGGTGCTATTATATTGACTACCATTTTTACTAGGGTAATAGTAACCGTCATATGTAGATGAAAAACCCATTCTCTTTACATACTTTTTACAATATTTAAGTAGTGATTTGGACATAGGCATCAGACGTTGTATGTTATTCTTGGTGGCATCCAACCTTATGATTCCTTGTTCAATATCTAAATTTTTCATTCTCAAACCAAGGGCTTCATTAATTCTTAGTCCACATCCATAAAGCATCCTAAATAACATCGGATATATAATATGGTATGTTGGATATCTTGGACTAATTGGAATTTTATCAAGGATTTTAGTTAGTCTATTTATCTCATTGTGTGTAAAAATATATGGAGTAAAATCATTTTTAATTTGAACAAGATCTGTTTCAGGATATACATAATAGCTAAAGCCTATTCGGTTCATAAACAAAGAAAATTGACGAATAATGCTCATTCTCATATGTTGTGTTTTAACTGATTCTACTCCCCGACGTGCTACATATTTTTCTACCATTTCTTTGGTGAGAATGTGAGAATTTAATGGTAGACCATGCTGAAAAAAGAAAGTGTCCATTCCCCTTAAAAGATAATAAACAGATGATCCCATTTTAAATCCAAGACTGCGTTTATAGACTATATACTTTGTACAATATTCTGCGAGGGGACCCGTAAAGATATAGGTAATCTCTCTACTCTTCATATGCCACCTCCAATGCTACAGAGCGGAGTTGCTCAATATCAATTGATAGATACAGGCGAGTTGTACTTGTATTTTCATGCCCTAGTATCCCTGTAATTACTGGGTAGGGTGTATTGTTTTTTAGTAGATTACTTGCCAAACTATGTCTCATAGAATGCAATCCATGTTTACGATCTGAATAAGATACCATCGCTTCATCCATATATCGAGTTATTACATAATGAAATACATTTGTTGATCCATAAGGTACAAATGGCGCTCGATGTCTTAAAAAAATATAGTGGGACTCTCCCTTTGGGCGACCATTTTTAATATAATCAATAATTGCATATTTAATATTATCGGGCAAGGGGATTTGAATTGGATTTCCTGTCTTTTGCTGAATAAATTCAATTGTATTTTTGCTCCATTTTATGAATTCTAACTTCATTAACCGGATATCACCAGCACGAATTCCTAATTGTATGGCAAGCAATAAAATTAGATAATCTCTTTTACCTATGTCCTTATCTCTATTTACATGTGAAAGTATTTTCTTAAGTTCATCTTCATTATAGTAAGATGGAATACGCTCCATTTTATTAGAAAAAATAACAGGAAATAATTGCTGCATGGGAGTAGTAATATACTTTTTTTCATATAAGAAGGATAAAAAGTTTCTTAATGTGAACAGAATACCACTTCTAGTAGACGTAGAATAACCCTTTTCGGAAATATATTTCACATATGAGAGAATAGGTTCTGGTTCCAGTAGACTAATTTTCCTTATACCAATTTTCTCAATATAATTAAGAAAACTTGTTAGTTGAATAGATTTACCTTCTATAGTCCTTTTAGTCAATCCAGATTCTAATCCAGTATTTAGAAATTCGGATAATATATCTGCAAATTCTGAGACTACCTGAACTCCTAATTTTTGATGACATTTAAGAATCTTACCATATAGTGCATACTCATTCAAAACTTTAATAGTCCTAAGATAAAATACATGGTGGTGCTTGAGGTTTTCTAATGATGGGATATTGTATTCTTCTTGAATAAATGACAAACATTTTTTATAAGAAAATTCTTCTATTCCATAAATACTGCATCGTTTTAATATTTTTCTCCAACAAGAACGATATCTGTTAATTGTATTTTTGGAATATCCAGAAGCACTAAGGTGTGATTCTACACTACTGATTAATTGTTTTAATGATATAGTAGTCATATTCATCACTGAATTCTCCTTTTCTATCTACTATATCAGAAATTATTATGCAAAGTTAAAAACAAATATTCTATTGAAATGTAACGATTTTAGCTACCAACTTCACATAATAAATTACTTTCCATAAGATGAATTCGGTTATATAGAAGAGTTCCTACCTCACTATAACCCTAAGTATGATATAATTCACAATTTAGCATATTTTTATATTTGTGATATCAATGAAAATTTCGATAAGGCAAAATTAGAGGATTATGAAATAGCTAATGGAATGACTCCTATATGGGTAGATATTAAAGAAGCAATAAATCATAATAAGAAGGTAATTGAGAGAAACGAAAAGTCTAAAGGAGTATATATTGAAAGAGAAACCCTAGTTCTTGAACTTGTTGCTAAGGAACTACTAAAACTTAAAAAACATAAAACAGTGTAAAAATTTTAATAAAATTTCTAAAAAGTGGTTGACAAAAAGGCAAATAGGTAATATATTACTTATGTAGGTAACGTATTACCTATTTAATTTTCGGAAAAGATAGGTGTAGACATATGAATAAGACTGAAGAATTGTATAAACAAAAGCAAATATTTGGTGGACTATTTTTAATCTCAAATAAACTTCAAGTTATACTAGATAAATCATTGGCTATGCATGACATGACAGCTAAGCAATGGTTTCTTACTGCAGTAATAGAAGAATTTTTCGAGAGTCCACCAACATTGAGTGAGGTGGCAAAGATTATTGGTAGCTCAAGACAGAATATAAAGCAAATAGCCTTAAAGCTTGAAGAAAAGGGTTTTTTAAATCTTGAAAAGGATGAAAAGGACAAAAGAGCCATAAGACTTAGACTAACAAATAAAAGTTATGAATTTTGGAAAGGTTTACAGGATGAGAGTAATAAATTTTTAGAAGAGCTGTTTATAGATTTAAATCAAGAGGAATTAAATGCAATGTTGATCGGAATCTTTAAGCTCTCGGAAAAAATAAAATGTTTAGAAGATGTTGAGGAGGTAAGTGAATGAAAACTTTAATTGTTTATTCGACTAAGTATGGATGCACTGAAAAATGCGCTAAAAAACTATCTGAAAAACTAAAAGGTTCTATTGATTTAGTTAATTTGAAGGAAGGTAAAAAAATAGATATATCTTTGTATGATAAAGTAATAATCGGTGGGTCAATATATATTGGTAAAATCCAAAATGAAGTAGTTAATTTTTGCAAAGATAATTTACAAAAGCTAATTTCTAAAAAAATTGGGTTATTTGTATGTAGTATGAGAGAAGGAGAGTCTATAGAAGAGCAGATTAGAGCCTCATTCCCTCAAGAACTTAGATTAAATGCAGTAGCAATAGAAAATTTTGGTGGTGAATTTATATTTAATAAGATGGGATTTTTAGATAAGTTGATAACAAAAAAAGTTGTAAAAATAGATAAAGATACATCAAATATTTTAGAAGATAATATTAATAACTTTGCTCAATTAATGAATAGTTAATTAAATGATTTTGAGGAGGTAGACACGGTAAAAATGAAAAGTAGTAAAAGTATAATTATTTTGGTGACTAGTATAATTCTACTTGGTATTGTGGCTACGACGGTAGGCATATTTTCAAGTTCAGGGCCAGGGCCCATTGAATTTGAGTCTATACATGGAAATATAGTAACAATGTATGGAAAAGGAATTTATAAATATATGTCATCTACTGCTGCGCCACAAGGAATAGCTCAAGATTATGTAACATTAACAATAGGTATACCCCTTTTAATTGCAAGTCTAATATTAGCTATTAAAGGGTCTATACGGGGTAAAATTCTTTTGACAGGTACATTGGGTTATTTTCTTGTGACTTATTTATTTTATTTAGTTATGGCTATGTATAACCAATTATTTTTAGTGTATGTGGCTCTTACATTTGCAAGTTTTTATAGCTTTTTAATTTGCATATTATCATTTAGATATAACGACTTAAACACCATGTTTAAAAAAGAATTACCAGTAAAATTTATAGGTGGTTTCCTTATTACAAACTCTATAGCTATAGGATTTTTATGGTTAAGTAGAATTGTCGGCCCGTTGCTAAAAGGAACTTATCCTATAGAGCTAGAGCACTATACTACACTTATAGTTCAAGGTCTTGATTTGTCTATATTATTGCCTGCGGCATTTTTATCAGGGCTATTAATTATTAAGAAAGATAAATTAGGATATTTATTTGCGCCTATATATATAGTGTTCTTATCAATATTAATGACTTCATTAACGGGGAAAATACTAGGGCAGCTACTTATAGGTGTTGACGTTGGACCAGTAATCTATATTATACCTTCAATAAACCTTATAAGTTGGGTTTGTACGGTGTTATTTTTAAGAAAGGTTAATAATCAAGAGATACTTTTAAAAAAAATAGTTTAAATTTAATGGAAGAGGTGTTATTTTGAAAGGTAAACTTAAAAAGGTTATTATAGGGTTTTTAGTAGTAATAATACTTATTGGTTCGGTATTTTATTTAGGTTTAAAAAATAAGTTAGATGAATTTTCTAGAGAAGTAAGTAAAATAGAAGTTAATAATATTGACTCTTCGAAACTAAGTGACGGGGAATATACAGGAAAATATTATTTTAATGAATTTGTAGGAGCAACGGTTAAAGTTACTATAGAGAATAGTAAAATTATAGATATACAAATGTTAGACCATAAAAATGGAAAGGGAAAGAAAGCAGAGGAGATATTAAATAGTGTAATTAATGCCCAAAGTCTAGAAGTAGACACTATAACCGGAGCGACTGGAAGTAGTATTATGATACTAAAGGCTATTGAGGATGCATTGAATTAATCTGGTTTTACAAAACAAAAAAATATTATATATCAATCTTACGCTTTTACAACTAAACCTCAATTCTTATTAAAGAAATTGAGGTTTAACTTATTCATAAATAGATAAACATGTTATTTATTATTTTTTGAAGTTCTTACGTAGTATTCTATTCTGCCATTTATCCATTCATCTACATTATTTATATATGGTTTAAGGAATTCTAAATCCTTATCGTTTGCTATGCTTAGTATTCTATTTTTAGTCTCGAAAAATGCTTCCTCTTTATCCTGTTGAAGAAATGAATTAGACTGCTTTAGTTTTTCTACAAAGGATTTGTTGGTTATCATAACACTCAATTTTATTGTATCGTTAAGTTGATTGAGCGTTTCATTTGCTTTTTCTGAGTTATTTACAAATTTACTTTCACGGTATAAAGAGGATAATAGATTCAATCCGAAAGTAACCAAAACTAAAATAGATCCTATAATTACTATAGTTGAAACATTATATATAAAACTAATCATTATTCATTAACTCCTTTCTTAGGCGGCTTATGAGGGCGAAAACCATAGCTTTGCTGGCTGGTTCATCTAATGTGGACGTATGGTCTGTATTTAGTAAACCAGCATCAAATAATTCATCGTGATAATGCTTTGCCCAATGAACAGGTTGTATTACAGGAGGGTTTTTGGGAATATTAGGTAAATACTTCTCTAAAATTGTCTTTTGAAGCTCCACAATTCTTTCACCATAACCGACTCCCGGTACTGCCCATTTACCATTTAAATCTTCCCAGTTTGGAGCGCTTCCTCTAATAACTAGTGCAAATCTAGTGTTGTATAGTGTACGTCCAGTAGGAAGGGGTTTTGTTGAAGCATATGCATAAAGGTGTTGCAGATGAGCTTCAACTCCAACTGAAATAGTTGTGAAGGATAAACCTGGATTGCTTGCTCCTGTTGCACCTAAACCTGCAAAATTATTTTGATGTGGCTTAACAACTCCTGTGAATTTTAACCAACCGGTTTCGTGTAAACATTGGATAAATGCCAAGTCTGCTTTTATACCGTAAATTGGAGCTATATTGTAATAAATATCAACTATGTCAAGAATAGCTTGGTTATTGGCTGCTTTCAGGGCGGATTTTAACTGAGAAGGTCTAAGTATCGATTCTCCTAAAATACTCGTTTTATTATTTGCTAATGGAGAAGCGTATTTACTAATTGCTAAAGCCACAGCAGATGTAAGACGCTTTTGCCATTCAGGATCTGTTAGCATTTTAAAATCATCTTTATTATCCATAAAGCCGAACTCTACAATAAGTGTTTCGACTTGAGGATATGTTAATCTAATTATATAGTAGTAGTCTTGTTCAACACTTGATGGTAAAGTACTTTTTCTACTAAAAGCCCTTCTAATTGGAAAATTAGTCTTTTTAACTTCCTCTAATATTAATTTTGCTAGTTTACCGTCTGTGTGTATGCTATGAATAACTTCGAATCCACTGGCACTACCATTGAAAGCATTGTTATGACACGAAATACATAACTTTGCACCTGACTTTTTTATTAAATCAGTTAATTCGTTTGGTGTATAATTTTTATCATTAATCAATGATTTATCTACTTCAAAGTTTAGTTGCTGAAGTTGACTAGCTAATAAGTTTGTAAAAATAATATTTAAATCCTTTTCTTTAACTCCGAATGCAACTGCACCTGGATCGCTACCACCATGACCTGAATCTATTATTACCTTCATAATATTCCCTCCAGTTCACTACTATGGAAGGTATGAGGACTAATAAATTGAGAGTTTAAGAAAAATGAAATTTTATTTTCTAGCCATGTATCTAAATCTCTATACTTATTCTCTAGTTCATGAGCAATTGCCTCACCAATAAGGTTTTTTGACTTTTCTTTTATCATTGTAAAGGCAGTATTTATTTCTTCTGGTGAAAGTTTATTATTCCTTCTAAGAATATCATCAATATATGTTTGATATACAGTGTAGATTGAGGTAACAATAGCTGTTTCTGCTATTAAGGTATATTTAGCTAAAGTATCACTATCGAGTTTACTAGTTATTTCTTCTGTATATTTATTTAAAACTGAAACAATATACCCTGAGTTTATAGGTTCAAAAACTAAAAAGATAATAAAACACTTGAATTTCAGGTGTTTTTTTATTGGAAATTTTGGAAATAATCGTTGTGTACTTCGATGTACTGTGATATAATAAAAGAGGGTGATTTTATGTTTATTAGAGTGACTAAGAGTCCTACAGCTAAGTATAAAAAAGTATATCTTGTTGAAGGCTACCGTGACGAAAATGGTAAATCTAAACAAAGAATTATTAAATGCTATGGCAATCTTGAAGAATTAGAGGCTAATGATCCGGATATTCTACAAAAGCTAAAAGATTCTGCTAAATTGATAACTAAAAACCAAGTAAATCTAACATTGAACCTTAGTGATAGTAACGATGATATGGAAATTGATAAGAACTATGGCTACTTTTTTCTTGAAAGACTCTATAATGAGCTTAGTTTACCTCAGTTTTTTAAATCACAAATGCGTAAAAGAAAGCATGTTTTTGACTTGAATGAAGTTTTTCAATTGCTTCTATATGGAAGAATTCTGAAACCTGCTAGTAAAAAATCAACATTTGAAAATAAAGATGAGTATTTCGAATCTTTTAAAGTAACTATAAATTCTATTTACGAGTCTCTCTCTCTAATGAAGGATATTAAAGAAGACCTACAACAACATCTTCATCAACAAGTTTCACAGATCCACGGTAGAGATACTTCACTTGTTTTCTTTGATGTAACTAACTATTACTTTGAATCAGACTTAGAAAATAATCTTAAAAAGTTGGTATCTCTAAACAAAAAAGAACAACGCCAATCGTACAAATGAGTCTAGCAATTGATAGAGCAGGCCTACCTGTTGGGTATGATCTTTTTTCTGGTAATACCCATGATAGTACAATGCTTATTCCTGCCTTAAAGAATATGAAAAATAGATATGCTCTTGAGAGAGTAATTCTAACAGCAGACAAAGCTCTAAATAGTGGTAAAAACCTAGCTTTTCTTGTAGAAAACAATGATGGTTACATAGTTTCACAAAAGGTAAGAGGTGCCTCTAAGACATTTATAAAAGAAATTCTTAAAGATGAAGGCTACGTTTATAACTCTACTAAAACTTTTAAGATTAAATCTTTCTTCAGGGAAAGAAAAACTAATAACGAAAATGGTGAGGAAATTACACTCAAAGAAAAAGTTGTATCTTTCTGGGTCACGATTATGATGCTAGAGAAAAACACAAAAGAGAAAAATTAGAAGAAAAAAATTCAAGAGTATCTTGAAAATCCTTCGAAATATAAAGCTTCTAATCGTTATGGTGTAAAAAAGTATTTAAAAGAAATAGAGATAGATACTTTTACAGGTGAAGTGGAAGATAAAAAAACGCTCTTAGAGTTTGAAGTCGCTAAGTACGAAAGAGATGTGGCCTTAGATGGGTATTATGCTCTTGTTACCAGTGAGCTTGAAATGCCTGATGAAGAAATAATTGAAAGGTATAGAGGTCTTTGGAAGATAGAAGAATCTTTTAAAGTTTTAAAGTCAGATTTAGAAGGTCGTCCTGTCTATGTTCGAAGAGAGGATAGAATAGAAGGACATTTTCTTATTTGTTTCGTAGCATTATTAATTTCGAGAATTTTAGAGAATAAACTCAAAAACAAATACTCTATTAAACGAATACAAGAGTCTCTTAGAAATGCGACGTGTAGATTTATTACCAATGGAATCTACTCACTTAATAAACAAGATGAAATTTATAGAGATATCGAAAAATTATTTGGTGTTTCTCTAAATTACAGAAATATAAGAATCGAGCAAATTCGTTCTTATAGGAAAGAAATAGTTCACAACATAAAAAAATAAAAACAAATCAGCTATGACCTAGTATTTTTAAGGTGTTTAGCTGATTTTTTGTTCTTGCAACCTATAAACTCAGGAGGTAACAATAGCTGTTTCTGCTATTAAGGTATATTTAGCTAAAGTATCACTATCGAGTTTACTAGTTATTTCTTCTGTATATTTATTTAAAACTGAAACAATATACGTTGTAATTATAGGGATTACAGGGATTACTAAACCTCTAATGATTGTGCCAAGTAGCTCGTTAAATAATGTAGCCTCATTCATTAAATTCACTCCAATCATTTCTTTTTCACTAAATAATATGTACAGTATATACATTGGTTCCTGTTTAATATATATGTTAGTAAGTAACTCTTTATAATAAAGGATATTTTGTGTGAGAATAGAAGTACTGCTAGTATATACTAACAGTATTTTATAATCTAGAATTTGGTTTAGAGAAAATAAAAATATATTAAATAGAATGGTAAATTGCTATTTTCTTGAAAGGTAATATGCGTATTCTATAGGTCGTATATAAGCATTATCATGTTGTTTTTTATTTTTTAGAAATTTGTAAATTTTCTTTTGAGGTTGACCATTAATTTCTATAATTTTTAAGTCACCTGTACTACTTATTCCGTAGTCAACACTAAGCTCGCCTATATGTCCAAAACTAGACTCTAGTGTTTTAGCAACTTGAATGCTAAGTTTTTTTAGTTTTAATATGGTCTTTACCTTATCAATACTATTAAATTCGTCTAAAATGTCTTCAGTTAGTACTACTTTTTCATATAAACTAGTATTATTAAAAAACTTATTAGTGACTCTACTAACTATGCTCGTTACTTCCCAATTACCATTTATATTTTTCTGTATAAGAACTCTTATATCAAAGTAACCTTTGTTTAGGCTTACCATAGGAATTTCTTGTTGTACAATAAATTCTTTCTTGCCAACAAGTTCAGTTAACATTCTGTTTAACTCATTATTATTTTTAAAGGTTTCTTTTGCTCTAGTTGAATGATAATAAAGATTTATTAATCTATCTGAAGTCATAGATAATTTATAAACATTTTCACCCAATTGACCATATGAAGGCTTTAGGTATATGGAAGTATATTTCATGAGAATATCTATAATATTAATTTCTTTTAGGAGATAAGTTTTAGGTAAATATTCTTCAAAACCTTTATCTTTAAGGGTATTGTAAACTTTCCACTTACTAAATTTACTTATATAGTTAAAGCATTTATTTAAACCTATATATTTTTCAAACCTTTTCATTAAATTGCTATTAGTTGTACTTAATCTATTATATACCACCCTCGGAAAAGGAAGGGTTATTTCAACTTGTTCACCATTAATAAATGTTATACCATTAATATTATTTTTTTCCCAGTCAATATTTTTAGAGTTAAATACAATTAAAGTAAATTTCTGATTGTTAATAAATGGGGTATAGGCCTGAATATATTCTTTTCGAGATTCTTTTGGTGAAATTAAAATACCTATTATAGGATTTTTTATTTTAGTTTTACTCATATATTCACCTGCTTATTAAAATATGAGTGATAATATTCACTCATATTAGTAAATATTATCACTCGTTAACTTAATTAATAACTATATTTTGTATTAATTAAACTCCATGTGGTGGTGGTAAGTCTGTATCTCCAATGAAATCTACCTCAGTAGGAGTTAAGTTTCTAATTGTACATATCTTATCACAACAAATATTGGTTAGTCGCCCAGGTTGTTGTTCTAACTGGATAATCGCATCCGTTACATTTTCGATAGTTCCAGTCAGCATACCTTGGCAAACTGTATTTATTTGTACTTTTGCTTCTAAATCTATGCCTAATAATAAATCGTTACAGGTACATCCAAGTCTACCCATTTAATATTTCCCCCTTAAATGTAATTATCTTTACTGCACTATATATTATTCTAGTTATATAAAATGGTGATACAGGACCTACAAAATATATTATTAATAGTAGGTTGTATAATTGATTTTACATAAAAATACTAACGAACTGAATATAAATAGGAGAATTGACTACGGGCAGATTTGCATTTATAGTTAGCTTACCCTTTTCAATTACGTAGTTTAGCTTAGGTTGAAGTATTCCGTTAATATAGAGGTTAATATAGGTGGATTCATTCGGATCTAGAATTCCTTTCTCACCATAAACTAAAATTTCATCATCATCACAATAAATCTTTTTATTTGTCGCATATGTGTTATATTGATAAGTTACAGCCTTTAATAAATTATTGTTGTGATCTTTTATAATAAATGATTCTAAAGTTATGGGCACGCCAGATATTGGAATATCATCAGTAGTCAATATTAAAATTCCTAGGTTGATTTTGTAATTTGATACTGGCTGTAAAACACCATTAATATAGAGATTTTGTAATGTAGATTGACTAGGGTCTATTATTCCATTAGAACCATATTCAATTAATTCATCATCACTTGTAAATTCAAAGGTTTCTCCATCAGAAACTGTGTTATAGTGTAAATGCTCTATCGATAACTCTGGGGTTTTGGAGTTAAATAAGCCAGTAACTTGAAAAGTTAAAATAGCTGTAGATACGGAGTATAGCGTCCCTATTTTCCAATTTAATTTGTTGTTTTCTATATAGGCATCACCATGAGATACACTTTCTATTGTAATACTATTTAAGTCGTCTAAATATAGGGTGTCAGTAACAACAATCCTTCCTACAGGGCCATATCCATTATTAGTAACTCTAATTTCAACTTTCCATGAATATATTTCTCCAGCATAAATTTCTATAGGACCTGATATAATGTTTTTTTGAATAGATAAATTGCCGAAAATAGAATCACATGTACATGTAAATTCTTTTAAACGACTGGATTTAAATTCATTGTACTTAATAGAAACCTTATATTCCTCAGCTAAGGGTGGTTCTGTAATGGATTTAAAGGCAGGAATTGTCATTTGTACTGTACTTACTACTTGTATTAAAATTGCAATACCAACACTAGCCTTTAATTGTCTATCTGATGTAGTATAATAATCTAAAAGTTTTGTATTTGTTTTAATACTAATATTATATAAAAACTCGTCCCTAGCCTCTGGCATGTAAAGAATTATATCCTTAGAAATTTCCGGCAAAAACCCGTTTAATACATTGCCATTTACTGAATGTACTTCATAGGGAATTATAAAAAGAAATTTTACACGCTTAAAGTTACTATTATTAGTATTATTTACTTCTAAGCTATTCTCAACTATATACCCAGGCTTAAAAAGGATATTATTAAAAACCAAATCTCCTAAATCTAAAGGGACATTAGTAAGACACTCTTTTTGTCTACATTGGGAATAAATTTTATCGGCTAATATACAGACATCTTCTATTATCAGATTCTGTACATTAATCAATGGACCGGATACTATATTTGAAGTAATACAATTATCTGTATGTGAATTTAAAGATAAAGCAATTCCCCTACCTATAGAACGTAGTCCTGTGGATAGAAATAACCCATGCAATTTGATAGTGACAGATTCTGATTCCCCGGGCTTTAAATCTTTAATATTCCACGTTATTATTTCATCTGAAACTGTAATATCATCACGAGAACAATTAGTACAACTAACACTATCAATTTTGTCTAATAAAATTTGATAGGTAACCATTATATTATTCAGTTTAATCATCATTGGATTAGTTATTTTTAATGTTACATACCACGTATTAAACCTATTATAAATGGAGAATAAATCACCAGTAATGAACTTCTGTAGTATTATTCTATTATTTATTGGTTTACTTACTGGATGAACAACAGCATTGATATCTCTTAATGGTCCAACTGTAACAATAGCTTCGTTACAATATGCTGTGGCTGTAGCTTCTCCTAAGTTTATTTGGCCTTTAAAAGTAAAGGTACCTGTAACTTCATAAATTAGTATCACTGTCTCAAAACTTTCAATGTCTGATATTTGCCATAGTAGGTTGTTCTTGTCCAAGGTTAATTTACCCTTTGAAATATTAATAATCTTAACATTTTTTATATAATTTAAAGATATGCTATCAACAAGTCTAAATTCTGATATAAGCTCATTACTGAAGTTTACTGCCTTTATTTCAATTTTCCAAGTGTATAGTTTTTTTGCATTTACTTCAATTGGACCGGAAATTATATTTTTAAATATATCTAAACCTTTATCTACCAAAACAGGGCTGCAAGTAGCAATTTGTGATTGTACTGATCTTAAAGGACTATTCCCCATGGCCATGGATTTAATAACATATCGGTTACCAACTGTACTAAATTTACCAACTAATTTAAAATTCAGTGTAGCATAATCTCCAGTATTTAAAGTTCCTATATCCCAATTTATTTTATTTTCATTTAAAAATAGGCTCCCATTAGATGACTGTAAGTTAGTTATACTTAAAACCTCTTCTAAAAGTATAGTATTAGTAACTTCTATATTATCCACTGGCTCATCGTATAAATTAGTAACTTTCACACTAAATTCCCAGGTTTGTATGCTGTTTGCAATTACTGATTTTTCACCATAAATATTAAATATTTCTACTTTCAGTAGAGAAGAATGATATTTGTTAGAGGCAAGTACTATAATATTTTCGTCAATAACCTGGCCATCTGAAATAAATCCAGAAGGGATGCTACCTTCAACTTCTGCACTATTAATATTTACTAAAGAATCATCAACAAAGGTAATAAATGAAAGAATAATTGAGACTCCAATTGGAGGGATATCTTCGGTTTCAAGTGAAAGTAGTCCTTCTTCAACTGTATAGTTTACCTTTGGCTGCAGAACTCCATTAATGAACAGGTTATAGAAGGAGACCTTTTCAGGGTCAAGTATACCCTGATTGCCATATTCAATAAGTTCATCCTCATTTGTATAAGTTCTTTTTTTTCCATCTGATATAGTATTATATTGATAAACCACAGCGTTTAAAAGCTCCTTAGAAGAATTGTTTATAATATTTGTGGGGTCGTTTTTTTTCATGAGGACCACTCCAAAAAAATCTATGTTCTTTTCTAAAATATATTATGAATGTTATTTACATATGTTCAATAAATAAAAGACCAGACATGAGAGTAGAGATTTATAAAATTACTAAAGGATGTGCTAAGGCACATCCTTTGATAATATTTATCCCTATGATATTATCGTAGTATCTGATTCAGGATCGAAGTTAGTCACGACAAGTACAATTGGTGCATTTTCAGGAATACCTGTGGCATCCGTTACAACAACATTATTTTCTGTAACAGTATATAAACCTTCTTGTTGCAAAACACCATTTATTAATAGCATATAGTATCCATTGTCTGCTACTGCAGTAGGAATTGTAACAACCGCATCGCCACTATCATCTACAAAAGATGCTGCTACAATGGTTAAAGTTCCATTATCCACGTCCCCCGTATTTAATTGATAGAAAAATCTTTGGACATTGGGTTTTGTTGTTGTCGTTGTTTGTGCGTCTATAACAAGCTTAAATAAACTTGCAGGCATATAAATTTACCCCCTAATAGTTTTTCAACTAAATAGAAATAAATATCTATTTGTTCGGTACAGTATATTACTACACATAGTAATTTGTCACATAAAGCTGAACATAAAAAAATATTTTTAGTATTGGAATATTAAATACTTACAAGTAGAAAGCGGGGGGCATTATGACAACGAAGCTGTATAAGGCAGTTTTTCAATCACAAAATATTAATATTGATAACTTACCAGTAACAGCATACAATGATTTGCGTGTCGCAACATTAACTCTTTTAGCTTCCTGGACATTTGCTTATACAATAAATACTGATATAGTTATTCCAGAAACTTCGGGAGCTAGTGCTTCTGTAACACAGAATAACTCCAAAGGGATTTTACAGACTGGTACATTATCAAATTCTATGGCTAGAATAAAATCAAGAAAGTTTAGTATTTATGCACCTGGGATGGGGCTTTTAGTTAACTTTACCGCAACTTTTACACAAGGTGTTACTGGTAGCACTCAATCCATAGGTTTAGGAGATGAGTTGGACGGTCTATTTTTTTGGATATAATGGTTCTACATTCGGAGTTCTTAGAAGACAAAATGGAGCTAATTATTGGACTCCACAAACAGACTGGAATGGTGATAAGCTTGATGGGACTGGTGAAAGCAATATGAATCTTAACACTACTCTGGGGAATATTTATGCTATAGAATTCCAATGGTTAGGTTATGGGATAATTAAGTTTTTTGTTGTGAATCAGTATACTGGGAAATTGATAAATGTACATACGATTGAATATCCTAATACATCTTTAGATCCGCATATTATGTCACCTAATCTACCGTTAATGGCAGAAGTTAGAAATACGTCTAACGAAAGCAATGTTAAAGTTGAGACTCCCTGTGCAATTGTTCACCTGGAAGGAAATTTGAATTCTGCGGTTACTACGACTAATGCCATGTTTAGTAATAAGACTATTGTAGCAAATGTACCTACTAATATGTTAACTGTTAGAAATAAGACTCTCATTAGTGGAAAAACGAATAGAGTTCCCGTTGAGTTAACTCTGATTTCAAATTCAAGTGAAGGGAATAGACCAGTTTGAATTAGGCTAATTAGAAATGGAACAATAATTGGTACTTCGTACACTGACATAAATGCAACTAATAGTGTAATAGAATATGATACTGCCGGTACATATGTAGCAGATACTGGAAAGTTTTTGCTTGGTAATACTTTAGCTAAATCAGACGCTTTTACTCTGCTTCTACAAGATATAGATGTATTTTTAGAGTCCGGATATTCTATAAGCGTAGTAGCAATTTCTTCTCAGACGTGTGAGGTTTCTGTACAGCTTTCGTGGAAAGAATATTATTAGTTAACAAAGCGTCCAGTAAGTTTGAAAAATGAAGGACGCTCCTGAGTTTAGAACTTAGAGGCGAATAAAACGGTATAAACGTTAATATATAAACATTTATACCGCTTTATACTTGTCCTATTATTTAAGATTTACTGATAAATCAAGTTTTGTGCAAGCTCTGAACTTCGTTAATGTCATATTACTTTTTAGTGTAGATAATTTTAGTATCTCAGCTAAGACAAGATAAGATTGAGAAATTCGTGTAGGTGTGACAACAACTTTTGGAAACTTGCCTTGAACCAAGACTAGTGGTTCTCTTATCGCTTCCATAATTTCAGCCACTGACACCTGCCTACCTTGTTCACTTGATAAAAGGTATTGCATATATCGTAAAATACATAAACATAGAAAGCACATTGTAAAATGCCCTTTAATATGATTATCACTCCACACGAATACTGGACGAGCTCTTAGGTCTGTCTTTAATATACGAAAGCTTTCTTCTATTTTCCAAAGTCCCCCGTATATTTTCATTACTTCTTCTGTACTTAACTCTAGGTTGTTTGTTATTATTGCATAATAACCATCATAGCGTGATGCTTCATTTATTTTATTTTCATCTAATTTCCAGCCCTCTGTATCTAATTCCATTTCAAGATATTGATTACATCCTCTTCTTAGAGCTGCTTTTAATTGGTATGGCTTATCCAATTTCTTTTTTAATTTTTCAAGCATTCTTTCTCTATCTTGGTTATCTTTTTTAGCGCGTTTAGACGACCATGTCAGATGAATCTTTACTGGTATTTCTTCAATTCTATATTTTTTAGGCCTACCCCGTTTGCCAATTTCTGAAATTTCATCTTCTTTTAGAGGAACTTTAACTTCTATATTTTGATTAACAACCTTACTGCGATATATGATTTCACCACTCATTGGATCTGTAGTGTTATTCCAGTTACTTTCATCCCAAACCATTTCTTTGAATCGTTCTTTAGAACGTTTCAAAGTATAACTAATTACAAAGTCTTGTCCACCTTTGATAAGGTATTCTAAGTTACTTCCACTATTAAGTCCTCTATCTGCTACCACGGTAATCTTCTCTAACCCATATAACTTTTTTAGTTTTTCAACAGATTGTACTAAAGTATTTTGGTCCATTGTGTTCCCTGGAAAAAGCTCAAATGTTATTGGAATGCCGTTATTATCCATCAAAAGCCCCATTACTACTTGAACTTCATTATTTTTATGATCTTTTGAAAATCCAAACATTCTAAGTTCGCCCCATTTGGTACTTTCGAAGGAATATGTCGTTACATCATAGTAAGCTTCAGACTCTTTTCGGTTCGTTTTCTTTTGAAAAAAGTCTGCTAAATGGGCTACCACAGCTTCTTTTTGGTCAGCAAGAACGTCTAAAACATCATAAAATATATCGTTTCCCAGAATTGGTACTCCAGCATAACGTTTTTGCTCTGAAGCCGCTAGATTAATGCTTGATGGGTGTGCGCAGCGATGAGCAATTAAATAATAAAGTGCTTGGGCCACAGTCTTTGCATTGCGCTTTCCAGAACTAACTTCAAAGAAGTTATCAAGGGCCATATTACTCCATAGTTGGTTGATTAGTGCATGACCGAAGTTATAGGAAGGAACAACATCAGTAGGAGACAAAATATCCATAACGGGTACTTCAAGAGCTAAAGGTGCAGTAGAAGTTTTCTTTGCCTTAGTAATTTCAAATTTGCTTCGGCTTTTAATTTTGCAATAATATCTGGATCTTCTGCAAGCATACGTTCATAGTTGCCAATAGTTTTTACAACATGAGTTTTCTTGCGATTAGTTCCCGGAATGCGAGTATCTTCTCTAAATTGAATTACACGAGCCTTTCCTGAACCTGTTATTGCAACGTACATAACCTGTTCCCCCTGAATAATTATTTATATTCCTATTATACCATTTTTAAGTATAAATGGAAAGAAAATAATAGGAAATAACAGGACAAAATATATTAAAATTTTACAAATAAAAAGATCTCTGAAAACCGCTTCATTAGCAATCCTCAGAGATTCCTATTAAATTTAATGGGCATAATATCTTCTAAAGTCAGGATCTACCGTTAATGGCAGAAGTTAGAAATACGTCTAACGAAAGCAATGTTAAAGTTGAGACTCCCTGTGCAATTGTTCACCTGGAAGGAAATTTGAATTCTGCGGTTACTACGACTAATGCCATGTTTAGTAATAAGACTATTGTAGCAAATGTACCTACTAATATGTTAACTGTTAGAAATAAGACTCTCATTAGTGGAAAAACGAATAGAGTTCCCGTTGAGTTAACTCTGATTTCAAATTCAAGTGAAGGGAATAGACCAGTTTGAATTAGGCTAATTAGAAATGGAACAATAATTGGTACTTCGTACACTGACATAAATGCAACTAATAGTGTAATAGAATATGATACTGCCGGTACATATGTAGCAGATACTGGAAAGTTTTTGCTTGGTAATACTTTAGCTAAATCAGACGCTTTTACTCTGCTTCTACAAGATATAGATGTATTTTTAGAGTCCGGATATTCTATAAGCGTAGTAGCAATTTCTTCTCAGACGTGTGAGGTTTCTGTACAGCTTTCGTGGAAAGAATATTATTAGTTAACAAAGCGTCCAGTAAGTTTGAAAAATGAAGGACGCTTTTGCTTTAACTATATACAATTGAGTTCGATTATTTTTAAAATAACTTCAACTGCTTTACTCATTGAGCTAATGGGGATAAATTCAAATTTTCCATGAAAATTATGTCCCCCAGTAAATATATTTGGACAAGGTAAACCCATGTAAGACAATCTAGCCCCATCTGTTCCACCACGGACTGGTGTAATCATAGGTTCAACACCAACCTCTTCCATAGCTTTTTTGGCTAGTTCAACAATTTCAAATACAGGTTCAATTTTCTCCTTCATATTATAATATTGATCTTTTAAAACCAGATGAATTGTTCCTTCACCGTATTTCTTATTTAGAAATGAAACAGCTTCTGTTATTATTGATTTTTTCTTTTCAAAGAGATACTTATTATGGTCTCTAATTATATATTTAAGTGTAGTTTCTTCTACGTTACCATTGAAGTCGTTTAAGTGAAAGAATCCCTCATAGTTTTCCGTATGTTCTGGTTTTTCATTTTGAGGTAACATGTTCGCAAGCTCCATTGCTATTGAAATTGAGTTTTTCATTTTATTTTTGGAAGATCCAGGGTGGACATTTCTACCTTTAATTATTATTTTTGCACCTGCAGCATTAAAATTTTCATATTCTAGCTCACCAATTGGACCACCATCTATTGTATAGGCAAAATCTGCATTAAATTTTTTAACGTCAAATAAATCTGCTCCTCGCCCTATTTCCTCATCAGGGGTAAAAGCAATTTTCACAGTTCCATGCTTTATTTCTGGTTTCATAATCAAATATTCCATTGCTGTAATTATTTCTGCAATTCCTGCCTTGTTATCAGCACCTAATAGGGTTGTTCCGTCTGTTGTAATTAAGGTATCGCCTATATAGTTTTTTAAATCAGGAAAATCACTTGGAGATAGAATTATATTTTTCTCCTTATTTAATTCTATATCTCCTCCATTATAGCTTTCAATAAATTGAGGTTTAACATTTTCACCTGATATATCAGGACTTGTATCCATATGAGCAATAAAACCAATAGTAGGGCAGGCTTTTTCTATGTTTGATGGAAGAGTAGCCATAACATAACCGTTAGTATCCATCGAAACATCTGATAGCCCAAGTCTTTTTAATTCATTAACTAATTCTTTACCTAAATTTAATTGATTGTTTGTACTAGGACATGATTGAGATTCAGGATCAGATTTAGTGTCAAACTTTACATACCTTATAAATCTCTCTACAACATTATTCATAATTCCCACTCCTTTAAGTAGCTTATATCTACAAATCCAAACTTTCTTTGTAAGCTTGTTAGATATAATTGTGACTGTTTTTTTTCAAAAATACGTCTCCAGCCATTGTATATTCTTCATCGCTCTCAATATTACTTAGAGAAATTTCATCTTTATTCTCTGTAAACCTATATAGCAGGGCTGTCTCTGAATTCGTTGGTAGTACAGCTATGTATTTTTGTGGACTAATTTCAAAAATATCTATAACATCGCATTCAAGTTTAGAATCATCTTGCAAAGTAAGATAGATTTTCCTTTTTTCTTTCTTATGATCATGATCATTACAAGTACCCTGTGAACAATTTCCCATAGTTACTCTCCTTTTGTATAGCGTTTTTCTTAATTATTGCCTTTAGCCTATCAATAATATTCAATATAATAAATTTTAACAATACAGTCAAAATTTATCAATATTAAATAAAACAATTAATAAAATCTAAGATATTATATCGCTTCTATAATATGAAACATATAATGTATATCATAAAAAAAGAAGGTGATATGAATGGCTCAACCGTGGCCAGTAGAATGGAGAGCTTATACAAAGAATAACTTTCCAGTTGGAGACCCAGTAGATGAGAGTCCAGGTTCTACTGATATAGTTGGAAGTATAGAATTTCCAGCAGTATTTTATCAGTGGGATGAAAAGGCAATATTTTTTAGAATGAGGCTAAGACAAAGTCCTTTATCTGGAACAAATCTAGTAAATTTCAACTGGGGAGTTCTATTTTCAACTAATACAACTGTGACATCATATGATTGGTTATTTACTGTAAACGGACAAAGCGGTACGTTAGAAATATGGGAGAACTTTATAAAGCAACCGCCTAATAGCTTTGCCGATCAGGCAGAAGGAGTAAATAGAAGTGCCCCTTTTATACCAAGTTATTCTGAATCTGTTGTATTATCTAGTAATGTTAGAGTGCTACCCGTAGAGGATGGTACAAATTTCGGAGGAACAATTAACTATTTTCTAGATTTTCAGATTAATTACAATAAATTTTCTTCACTACTTGAAATCAATGAGGGGACTCACTTATCCTTTATATACTATACTGCTACATCAAATCGAAATGCCAATAAAGATATAGTACCTAATGGACGAACACCTTCTGAATCATTTGGAGACTTTATTACTTTGTCCCCTGAAATATCTATTGGAGCATTAGATGTTATTAAAGAAATAGTTGATGGTCCATCGGAAGTTAAGATAAATCAAACAAACAAATGGTTAATCGAAATTAAAGTAAGTAATCCAGGAGAAAACAATGTTAATGAAGTAGAGGTTATTGATAATTTCTTAGTTAATATAGAGGATGTACAAGTAATTTCTACATCTACAGGGTCAGTTAATATAAATAATAATACTTTAGTATGGGAAGTAGGTAACATTGAAGCAAAAGAAGTACATCTATTGACATTGCAGCTTACTGGAAGTTTTTCAACTGTAGGGGAAGGGGTTCTTGATGAAGTATATGGAAAGGGAGTAGAACCGAGTATTGGCGCTATAAAGACTGGATTTAGTACTGGTTCTGCAATCAATGTACTAAATCATACACCCATCCCGGGATTAGAGATAACAAAGGTGTTAGTAAGTGGTCCGACAAATATCGAAGTAGATACTAATGCTTCTTGGCTAACGGAGATACATGTTAAAAACATAAGTAATGATAATTTAAAAGATGTTATTTTGTCAGATACCCTCTTAATAGAACAAATAAACAGTGCTGCAGTAGTTAGTGTTAGTAAAGGGACCACAGTATTTAACCATAATGTGTTTACTTGGAGAATAGATAATTTAGATATTAACGAAAAAGCCACAATAATAATACAAATTACTGGACAATTTACTACTGTAGGTATGCAAGCGTTAAATCGTGTTTTTGGGGCAGCCACCTCACAAAGTACTGGAAATATGATAATATCCAGGCACTCCATGGATATATTTATTAATGTTGAAAATGTAATTTCTAATAATAAATTGAATTTATTAAAGAGAATTATTGCAGGTCCAAATAGAACAGTGATTAAAGATGATAATACGTGGAGAGTTGAAATCATTGTTAATAACTCTGGTGGAGTTTTACAAGATGTAGTTGTAGAAGATTTAATACTATTAGATAATATTGAAAATATAAATATTGTTGAAATAACTAAGGGTTATTACGAAAGGAGTCTAAATAAAATTTCTTGGGAAGTAGGGGAATTGGATAGTACAGAAGCTGCAAAAATAATATTAGATATAGAAGGTTCCTTTCTAATACCAGGGCCAAAGACATTAAATCGAAGTTTTGCTATTGGATTTGAATCTATTAGTAATAATGAGGTTAGGTCAAATATTTCAAGTCCAGATTTAATAGATGTTTTTAATGAAATAAGTGCATCCCTTAATATTACTAAGAGGATAGTTGACGGATCTCTATCTGTTGTTGTAGGCACTGAAAATACATGGGTTGTAGAAATTCATATTGAGAATAAAGGGGATTTACCAATTAGAGATATTCTTGTAAGAGATATATTTATATTAGACAACAATATTAATGTTGACATAATATCCATATCTAGAGGTAGTGTAAAAATGGAAAGTAACAACTTAAGTTGGTCAATTAATAAACTGCCTCCGGGTGAGAAATCTGTTTTAACTTTTAGACTAACTGGTACAGCAAATAGTATAGGGAGAAGAGGGCTAAATGCAATTATAGGTAGAGGGATTGTAGAAGGAACAGGAGTAGAGATAATAAGTGGACCAATAGCAGATTTGTTTATTTATGTAACGGACGTACTACCGGATGCAAACTTAGTAGTTAACAAAAATGTTATTGAGGGTCCTACTACTTTATTGAGTAATTCTATGCATATGTGGAAAGTGGTAATATCAGTACAAAATCTGTCTCAAAGCCCGATTAGTGAGATAATTATTAGAGATGAAATATTAATAGATGAGATAGTAAAACTTTATAATATAGAGGTCACAGAAGGTATATATCAAGTTTATGATGGAACAATTATTTGGTCAATAGAAAACTTAAAACCCGGTGAATCTACAAATTTATACGTTACAATTTTTGGAAGCTTCTATACGTTAGGAAAACGAGCTATTAATAGAACATTTGCATCTGCAATAGATGAGAGCGCCGGACAGACAGTTTATAGCCATATTAGAAGTGCTGAACATATTTTAATAACAGATTTTATCGCAGAATGTATAATGGCAAATAAAATATACTCAGTATGTCAACAAAGAGAGTGTTTAGATAAAGTTAGACTTTCGATTTCAGGCGGACCTTTCAAGATATTAAACATAACATTTAAAAATGGTGAGATTATACCAAATTCCTTAGACATAACTAAGATTAAGGGGAAAAATTTTAGTAGAGTTAAGTTCCAAATGGTTGTACCTATAAATATAAAACTAAGGCAGATAGATACAGGTACAATTATAAATATTGAGTCCTCTTTACCTATAATTTCAAAGGATATAATAATGTTTATCCCGGAGGGACGAGATGAATTTAGATTAAATATAGTAACTGAAACAGCTTCTAAGCTCTTAAGTAATCCAATTTTTGATGACAACTCAATAATGTTTAAATCAGGAGTATTCATACTAATAAAGGCCGTTGGTGAAGTTCAATTGCATATACCGACATATGGATTCTGTGCCATTCCTGAGGAGTGTGAGGAATATAGAAAAGATATATGTACAAACTTTAATAATTTGAATTTCCCAGAGTTTTTCCCACAATATAAAGAAAATCTTTTTTAAATCTATGTAATTAAAGGATGACACGATGTTTTTAGATTGTGTCATCTTTCTATATTTATTTTAAATAAATAGTCACCTGATAAAATTTTTTACATAATTTAAATTAGATAAAGGACAGATATATGTTTATTTTGAAAAGGGGAATTGAGATGACATTAAAAGAGAGAATTATAAAGAAAGAGGCCAACATAGGAGTCATAGGTTTAGGCTATGTAGGGTTACCCTTGGCAATAGCAGCATCTTTAAGTGGTTATAAAGTTACTGGTATAGACACTGATAAGAAAAAAATTATTAATATCTTATTAGGTAGGTCATATATTAAAGGAATTGAGGATAGTATTATCGTTGAAGCTTCTAAATCAGGTAATTTAATTGTTACACATAATATAAAAAGGCTTGAAAGCATGGATGTTCTAATTATATGTGTGCCTACTCCATTAGATAAGGAGCATAATCCTGATGTAACATTTATAAATGAAGTTGTTACGAATATAAAAAAATACTCGAAAAAAAATTGTTTAATTATACTTGAAAGTACAACCTATCCAGGTACAACACAAGAACTTATTAAGGAAGAATTAGATAAACTAGGGTGGGCCTTAAATGAGCACTATAATTTGTGTTTTTCTCCAGAACGAGTAGACCCAGGAAATAAAAAATATGGATTAAGAAATACACCGAAAGTTGTTGGTGGAATTAGTAAAGAGTGTACAGAGCTTGGTGCCTTATTTTATAAAGAGATAACAGATAATGTCAAATGTGTTTCTTCAGCATCTGTGGCTGAGATGGCTAAATTACTAGAAAATACGTTTAGGTTTATTAATATTGCACTAGTTAACGAATTATCAGTAATGTGTGATAAAATGGGCATTAATATTTGGGAAGTAATAGATGCAGCTGCAACAAAACCCTTTGGATTTATGGAATTTTTTCCTGGGCCAGGGGTCGGGGGACACTGTATTCCTATTGACCCTATATATTTAAATTGGAGAGCTAAGAGCTATAATGTTCAAAGTGAGTTAATTAAATTATCTACACAAATAAATAATAGTATGCCGGAGTATGTAGTTAATTCTATTATTAATATACTAAAGAAGTCTGATTTAGAAAATTGTAAAATACTTGTTATTGGGGTCGCCTATA
Organism: Serpentinicella alkaliphila; assembly: GCF_018141405.1. Lineage (NCBI taxonomy): Bacteria > Bacillati > Bacillota > Clostridia > Peptostreptococcales > Natronincolaceae > Serpentinicella > Serpentinicella alkaliphila. The sequence goes on along the minus strand of NZ_CP058648.1, from coordinate 3,098,653 downwards.
AAAGAGATATTGATGACATCAGAGAATCTCCTGCAATTCCAATGATTAAATCTCTGAAGAATTATAAGGCAGGAGTAGATTTTTATGATCCATATATTAAAGAAATAGATGTAAATAATGAGATTCTGTATTCTATTGATTATTTAAATAAAGATTTAAGTGAATATGATTGTATCATAATTGTAACAAATCACACTGATATAAATTATAACTACATTTCACAGAATGGAAAAATGATATATGATACTAGGAATTCTTTTAATATGATAAGTGGGAATATTATTACATTAGGAGGGGGTCTTAGTGTAAATGAAAATGTATGATGTAGAGATTAATAAAGAAAAAAAGGTCACAAAAGCAACAGGTGTATCGATAATTACATGTACAAATAAACTTGATGCCCTAGAAAATATCTTAAATAATTACTACAGGCAGGACTGGAGAGTCAAAGAGCTTGTCATTGTAGTGAATAACAATAGGATAGATCTCAATGATTGGAGAAAAAAAATTAATTTAAATAAAAATATTACAATATATAAGCTAGAGGAACAGAAGAATTTAGGTCGCTGTCTGAACTTTGCGATACAAAGAAGTAAATATAATTATGTATCTAAATTTGATGATGACGACTATTATGGAGAAAAATACTTAAGTAAATTAATGCCTCTATTCAACTATACTGATGCTCACATTATTGGAAAAAAGTCCTTTTTTGTTTATTTCAAAGAAAGTAAACTTTTGACTCTTAAATTTCCAGAGTATGAAAATAAAGAGGTGCCTCATTTGGCTGGGGCAACTCTAACAATAAATAAAGATGTATTTAAAAAAGTAAAGTTTTCTGAAACTCTGGTTGCAGGATCAGATAGTGATTTTTGTAATAGATGTTATTTTAGTGGCTTTAAATTGTATTCAGGAAATAGGTTTGACTATGTATGTATAAGAAAATCGAATAAAGATGAACACACATGGAAAATAACAGATGAGGATTTAATGATAAAAGCAACTCGTATCGCTAAAACCGAGGATTTTACTAAATATATATCGTCAAATTAGCAATCTAAAAATCTAATTAGGGGTTACTACATTGTTAATTTGAGTGAAGTAACTCCTTTTAACAATGCCTGAATGACCTGTGCAAGGGGGGCAATTATAAATGAAAGTAGATTTTAATTGTAATAGTGGAGTGTTAAACCTCAAATTTTTGTTAGATCAAAATGAGGGCATGGACTGTACAGGTAGTGTAAAAATGGAAAGAGATGAATGTAAGATAGTTTTACCTAAGGATTGGACAGTATATTCAATTCATCCAGATTTATTTGCACTAGCTGTAATCCTTATTGTTTATCCATTTATAGATAAAGAATTAAACATAGGAATTGGAGTAAGTAAGGAATTTAATGAAGAATTTCATAGTTTAACAGGGAAAAAAATAATTCCTGTAGATAATAGATTGAAACCAAGAAAGGCAGAGCGAAATTCTAGACCTGCGTTAGCATATAGTGGGGGAGTAGACTCAACCGTAGCACTAACGCTTTTACCCGAGAATACCTTCTGCGTATTTTTAGATAGGATATTACCCAAAGATGATAGTAATATAAAAATATACGATAAAAGAGCAATATATAAGGCATGTAAATTTTTAAGCGATATAGGAAGGGATGTTCATGTTATAGAAACTGATTTGGAATATGTAAGAAGTCCAAAGGGATTTGCAATTGAATATTCAACATCAATTCCAGCTATACTATTGGCTGACTATAAAGATGGGTTTGATAGTATCGCTTCAGGTACAGTTTTAGAAAGTGCTTATTTAGAGTTTAAGGACTTTAATAAATCTAGACTATATAATATAGAATGGAGAAAGTTATTTAATATAGTTGACTTACTACGTAATGATGTCACAGCAGGATTAAGCAATGTGGCTACATTAAAAATATTGCATAAAGATCAAAGGTACGTCCATATTGCAAAATCATGTATGAAGAGTGATGGGTTAAAGAATTGTATGGATTGCTGGAAGTGTTTTAGAAAAACGTTGATTATAAAAACCCTTAATAAGGAACAAATTACAGATGAACTAATAGATAGATTGTTTTTAATATCGGAGGCAAGGACATACCTAAAAAGAATCCCTCTTAGATTTGAAAATCAGTTTGCATATATAACAGCTAATTATGAAGGAAGTCATCCTCTGATGAAGTTATTAAAAAATCTAACTAAAGAATACAATAATATAGAAGTTTATTGGCTGGAGAAATGGTATAGCCCATCTGTAGAGCATTTATGTCCAAAATATAAAAATACGATTATAGAAAATATAAAAAAATATGTTGAAGTAATGAGTGAGGAAGAGCAAAAAATAGTACAAAATTGGGATAGTAGAAATATATATAATTTAGATAATTATAAGAAGACACATAGCAGATTTTTAGATACATTGAATAATCATAGAAAAAATAAAAAGAAGTAGAATTTAAGATAATAAAAAATATCTTGAGATAAAATCTCAAGATATTTTTATTCATTGGTGGATTTTATTTGATCTGAATCATTTATATTTTTTATAGATACTTGCTCAATAAGGCCATCTTTTATTTTTAAGATTTTCATCTTTACGTTAGAGACTTCGTACTCAGCTCCCTCTTCTATAGGGATACATGTTTCATCTGACAATTTACAAATAAGTCCACCTAATGTAACTCCTTTGTTTTCAGGTAAGTTAAGTCCAGAATCAAAATTTATTGCATGAACTGGAGATGCTGCTGATACGATATTCCCCTCCCTTTCATAGGAGTATTTTGGTGACATTAGGAATTTACGTGTAAGAAATATAATAGCAATTGCAGCGGTACCTATTAGTAAGTCCATCATAGTTTCACTATAAACAAGCATTTTACGTGCAATAGCAAATAAAACTAATTCTAAAATACTACTTGTTGAATGAGATAATAACATTAAAACTAACTCAACCCCGATTACGAGCAAAAGAGCTACAGCTAAAAACTTCTTCATAATAAAATAGGTCTCACTCACATCAGTTTGGAATATAAGAAATAAATATCTAATAATTGTTATTAAGCCAATTGCTATAGCCAAAACTATACATAATGCTAAAATTAGTTCCAGTCCAGTTGCATATTTTACTAGCTTTTTCTTTATTAGATTCATATTAATATTTGGCATAAAATAATACCTCTTTTCTAAATTAATAAATATAATATTAATAGTCTTTAATAGTATACTCCTATAAAATACATAATGCAACAAAATCGGACAGGTTTAAATATTCAGACATTGAAACAATTTAAATGTATGTTGAAAATTATAAATATAACAAATAGTTTTGTAAGATATTGTAGAATTAAATAACCATAGATTGAGGATAATAAAAGAAAAACTTAAGGAGGTAGATTAAGATAATATGGATAATATGAAGGACGCTATTGATAGAATTCAAGGTTTAGAATGTCCTACAGGAGAATTGGAAAATAGAGTATCTCAAATCCTGGAAGCATATAAGGTTGCGAACAAAGGAGATATATCCATTAATAGGGAAGAGAGAATGGATGGAAATGGTGCTGAAGCTTATAGTGTAGAATTAAGAAATTTTGATAAAGATGCTATGACAATATTAGCTATTTCAGGACCTGAGGACTATGTAGCGAAAGTTGTAGATGTATATCAAAATAATAATTAGGTAAATTAAAAGTAGATAAAAAATAAGGCAAACTTTTAAATGTTTGCCTTAATTCTTTAATATAGTCCTAAAATTGTTGCATTATCAGTAACTAGTTCAATAATAGATTTATGTTGAGGTCCAGGAAAGTTTCTTAGCTCAACTCTAGCTACACCACTAACTTCAGCAATAGCTATACCTTGTGGGTTGTGATAATTATCTATAATTAAATCTGGATTTAATTTAGATAATTCACCAATCTTCGCAGGACTTAATTCCTCTGCACCATAAACTTCTAATACTTCAAACCCTAAGGATCTCACAAAATCAGCCATATGCATATGAACTAAAACTTTAGTTTGACTTATTTCTTTATTTTCAGCTTGTTCAAGAATTGAGTTCATAACATTTGTAAATTCGTTTTCCCAACTTTGTTGAATTTCTAGAGTACCAAGTTTTTCTGCTATAACTCTAGTTTGAGCAACTAAGTGATCATAAGTATTAGTTGTTCTAATCTGAATGGTTTTTTCTTCGTCGATTGAATTTGACTCTAAGATTTTTTTCATGAAACCCTCATATCCCGCCAGTATTACCCAATCAGCTTCTTGTACAGCTACAATATCACTAGGTTTAAAGTCGTATTCAGGCGGATGTCTAAGCTCCACTGGAGCGATGACATCAACACTTTCACCAGTTGCAGCCTCTGCTATTAGGGCAGTCCAACTTGTGGATGCAACTATAGATAGCTGGTCCGATGGATTTTCTTGTACAGCTGGAGTGTTTGTGACTGATTTTGTACAACCAAATACAATTAAAGATGAAATAAGTAATAAAACTACTAACAATAAAGATTTTTTTAGTTTCAATTTAAGTCCTCCTTTTTTGTTCTATATTATTTTTTTATAATAATACTAGCTAATAGAACTGTTACACCTGTTAATGTGATCGTTGCTCCTGTTGGAAAGTCAAAGAGCATTGAAAATAGAAGACCACCAGTTGTCGTAAATAGTCCAAATAGAGATGTAAGTAATATAAGTTGTTTGAAATTTTTAGCAATTCGTATAGCAGCCATAGCAGATAAAAGAATTAAAGAGTCTATAAGTAAGGCACCAACGATTTTCATTGCTACACCAATAGATAATCCAGTTAAAAATAAGAGGCAATTACGAATCCTTTTAGCAGGTACACCTAGCCATTCTGCTTGCTCTTCATCATAAAAGACTAATTGAATCTCTTTAGAGAATATAATATATGTAAAAACTATAACTATTCCGAGTATACTCACAAATACTATGTCGTTATTAGTTAAAGTCAGTATGCTGCCCGTAAATAAACTAAATACTTCTAGGGCAGGAACTCCAGCTTTATAAAATAATAGGAAGGCAAAAGCGATACTCCCAGTCATAAAAAAAGCCCCAATTAACCCAGTATCTAATTTGAATTTATCGGATAAAGGACCAAACAAGAGTGAACCAATAGCTATACATAGGATTGCAATAGTTAAGGGGTTCGTACCCAAGGCTAAACCAATAGCCCCGCCTAATAAACCAAAGTGCATTAATGCAAAGCGTATTGTAGTTATATTGAAAATAACGATAACTATACCTAAAAGTGAAAGGGTACTCCCTGCAATAATAGCCGCAAAAAGTGCTCTTTGAAAAATTGGATATTGTAAAAACTCATAAATACTCATATGATCACCCCAAGGTCCTGATGAATTACTCCATTATTTAAATGAACAACTCGATCACTTACTTGACGGGCATGAACATGGTTATGGCTAATCATAAGAATTGAAAGGTCATATTCAGTTCTAATCTCCTTTATAGTGTTGTCTAAATTGTCTTGAGATTCTAAGTCTAGGTGAGTAGTAGGCTCATCTAATAGTAGTATTTTAGGGTTTCTAACCAATGCTCTAGCTATGTTAAGTTTTTGGGTTTGTCCCCCAGATAACTTTCTACAATCTTCCTTAAGCAGATGACGTAATCCAACTATTTCTAAAATTTCTTCAGTAATTTTTTTGTCTTCTTTATTAGGTTTTTTAAAATACGAGAAAGAAGTACCCCATCTTCCTAATAGGGCAGCGTCAAATACGGAGATTGGAAAATTACCTCGGTTATGAGTTTGTGGTACATAACCAATTTGTGTTCTAAGCCAGGTTTTATTCTTATTATTCGTTACATCTGTATCTAACACCTTAATACTACCATTTAGAATAGGGAGTAGTTGTAATATCCCTTTAAATAACGTGGTTTTACCGGCTCCATTTTCACCAAATATTGATACAAATTCTCCAGCCTGAACATTAAGACTTACATCTTGTAGAATGACTTTTCTTCCATAACCCATAACAATGTTATTTAATTCAATCACATTATTTTTCATAATCTCAAAACCCTTCTATAGATTTTAAGTCAAAATAAAAAAACATGAAGAATAGAGTCTCTATTTCATAGAAACTTGGAATCTTCATGATTCTTAATCTAAATATTAATTTTTTAATAAAATAGATAAGGATATTACAAATATTTTCTTCTGAAAATATTATTTTTTCCACAGTTAGTATAACAACATTTATATAATATGTCAATGTTAGCTCAGAAGCATTATTTTTGATATAATTGTACTTAAGTATTAGAAGTACTATGGAGGTGGCGTTATGAAAATAGCTGTAATAGATGGACAAGGTGGAGGAATTGGTAGGTCTTTAATTGAAAAGATAAAGGGTAAGGGTGACTTTAAAATAATAGCTTTAGGAACAAATACATTAGCAACTGGTAATATGCTAAAAGCAGGAGCTTCCAATGGAGCAACTGGTGAGAATGCAATAGTGTTTAACTCTAGTAGAGTAGACATAATTATGGGGCCGATTGGAATAATAACAGCAAACTCTATGTTAGGTGAACTTACTCCTAAAATGGCTCAGGCAATATCAGAGAGTTCTGCTAAAAAAATACTCATTCCATTTAATAAATGCAATATATACATAACAGGTGTTACAGATGAAAGTCTTCAAAATCATCTAGAAAGTGCAGTCCAAAAACTACTTTCTTTCTAAAAAAATACTAACATGATATTACATGAGTTATGCAGTTGACTCCATATACTGGGAATTTTGCACAGTAAACCAACCTAACAATAAATTCTTCGGCCAAAATTTATCAATAAGTCTTGCAAATTGCCTAACTTCTGTGTCAAAATGTACTTGTATAGTTTGAAAGCATTGCTGTGCTTTTATAACGATACGGTATGTGGCGTTGAAAAAGTTTCGGACCATTTCGCCGTGGGTGAAGCCTTCTTCAGCGCCTTTATTATTGAGTTCCCATCTTGCATAGACAAGTAAAGTTTCTGCTGTAAAAATGAGCTCAATATGGGCGTAATGATGACTTTCCGACGTTGAGTGGCAAGAATTCAACCCCAGTTCTTGTTTTGCAGTTCTAAAAAAAACCTCAATGCTCCAACGCTTAATATATGCATCTAAAGCTTCTTCAGGATTATCGACCCTATTACTAATCAAAAGGTAAGCCCCACGATATGTAGCTGCAACCTCTTTGTTTTTCTCAAATTCATCCTTCATCATTTCAGTATCTTCTTTGAGTCTTGTAGCTACAACTGCTGCAATAGGCGTATAACGATACTTAGTTACTACTTTACCCTGCTTTCCAACTAAACGGTAGGGTAACTTGATATAAATATTAGGTATGGATATAGCACTTACTTTATCTTTGGCACCACTAATAAGAAGTTTGAAAAAACTTCTTTAATAAGCATTGAAGGCTTTACAGGGATAAAGCGTTCTCGGCCTGTAATATTCTCAATTTCTTTTCGATAAAGTGCAGTATTACGTTTTGCCTTAGTAACCCAATCATATTGATGATCTGTGAGCCAATTAAAAAAGTCTTTGCATAAAAACCAGCGGTCCATGGCAACCCATAGTACCCCTGTGTAAATCCGGCGAATATCCATTAGCATTTCTTTTGAAAGATCTATTTTTGTCTGTTTTTCATCGCTATTTTCTACCTTACGCCAAATACGCCAAAACAATGGATATTTAAGTCCGTTCTTTAATACAACAGTTGTAGCAACTATATTCATACACCAGATATTTATTTTAATGGAGCTATCATATAACCAACAAAGGAAAGGGATTTTCTTTCCATGGGCATGAGCCACCTTTGTATCATCAAGTACAATAACATCTCCTTCAGTAAATGCAGTTTCTTCTTCTTGTTGTAGTCTTTGTACTCTTTTAAAACTAAATAAACCCCAATTATAATCAGTTGTAAAAAAGCGGCTAAAGGTATATTGAGCCATTTTAAGATTCCGAAACATCGGTTGTAATAAGCTATCCTTAGTAGCATAATCAGAAATACGTGAGACAGAATTTTTATTAGCAATAAGTCCTACCACATAAGCAAAAGCAATAAGCCAAGTGGGTACACCATTACGTTTTACAATACCCGATTGCGTAAGCAGAAGTGAAAAATCAAATTTATCCCAAATTGCTTTTAAAACTGGCGTTCCGCCCCCATTTCCTTGTTGTAAATTTCTATATTTCGGTTTCCCAAGAGTCATATTTATCACCCATTCATCAAGAGTAATGGCTATTAATACCATTCACTTTGATTATTGGGGCGGGTTTAAAAAGTCAAGTCTTTTTTGCTATTTCAAGACATATAAAACAAAAATATTTTTTAGTATATTATAATATACGATACATCAGTCTTATTTACATTTATTTACACGAACTGCATAACTCATGATATTATATGTAAAAGTAAAAATAAGTATCTTTTAAAATTTTTAATTAAAAACAACTTAAGATTTAGTAAAATACTATTTTTATTATAAAAAGTAGTTGAAAAATTTTTTCTAAACTAGTTTTATTATAGGTTACCAAAACTAAGTATTCCCCATACAATGGAGTAGGGTTAGGGACAGGAGATTAACTAGCCTCGACGATATAAATTAGAGGGGGAAAATATAAATGTCTAACAGAGTAGTAGTTGATTATTATCCAAAGACAAAGCACACTCAAAAGCATGCACCGAAGGCTGATTCTAAAGTAAGTGTGGCAGGCGGAACGGTTGATACTTGCGTGAGTACACCAACAAATATTGCTGCAATAACTTCGGGTGTTGTAGCTAAGATACCAGTTGTATTAGCAGAATTAACCTTAAGAGTTAACATTAATTCTATTATTAAACTTCCTGAGTTTGCATATGAAATTAAAGATATTAAGAAAAAAGTAAAAGTAACTCAATGCTTCCTAGTCCCACAAACAGGGATGTTATTCATAAAAGGTTTTATTAGAAAAAATATTCAATATGCAACAAGAGTAGGTTCAACACTGCAAAGCTTTTATGGTGATATTCGTCACTTTACAGCAGATATTCCATTTACTTGTACAACAGATGTTACTTTTAATGGTATTCCACCGGCACCTATTGTAAATAGTACTTCAAATGAATTTGTATATAATATGAGACAGGATGTAGTTGGTAAAGATTTTGGAACAAAAGATAAGCTTTTATCTAGCGACTTAACTGAATATAATCAAGTAAGTACTGAGTTCTTTAATGAATTGCCTTATTGCGATTTAGTAAGTGCAACAATTGTTGAGCTTGATGAAGCTTTAAATCCTACATTCCCTCCATTTAAAGAGGTACCTTTTGAGGAAAGAATGTTTGAAAGAATCGAAGAAAAAATGGTTCTTGATTTAACACTAAAAATACTTCAAAATCGTCAAGTGGCAATTCCACGAATTATTGGAGCTGCAGACTACGATTGCTAATTTAATTAGATACTAATAAGATAATTCTTCAGAACCCCAAAGGGGTTCTTTTTTTTATAATTATGTTCAATTCTAATATATTCAAATATACATCTAAGTGTGCAAAAAAGTATCATGTTAATTTTATTCAAGTGTATTAAAAAGTAACTAAACATTAAATTTATCATAAAATAAACTAGGGATAACGGATTCGCTTTCCTAAGATAAAGTTTTAAGGAGGTAAGCTCTATGTCTAGTCATGTAAGAGTAGACTACTATCCAAAGACAAAACATAGGCCAGAGAGTGAGACAAAAGTATCTGTAGTAGGAGAAACAATATGTAAATGTCCAAGTACTCCTATTAACATACAGGCTATAACCTCCGGTGTAGTGGCAAAAATTCCAGTTGTTTTAGCGGAACTGACTGTAAGTGCCAATATAAGTTCAACTATTAAATTGCCTGAGTATGCCTGTGAAATAAAAAATTCAAAGAAAAGAGTAAAAGTAACTCAATGTTTGCTATTAGATGATACGGGTATGTTATTTATAAAGGGCTTTATACGAAAAGACATTCAATATTCTACTCTTACAGATTCAATAAATGGAGGCTTTTATGGCGGTTTGAGACATTTTACGGCAGATGTACCATTTTCCTGTACTACAGATGTTATTTTTAACGGGATATCCCCAGCTCCAATTTTAGTAAATACTTCTAGTGAATTTGCATATTCAATCAAACAAAATCTATTTGGCCAAGAGTTTGGAACTAAAGATAAGTTACTGTCCAGTGATAAAACGGAGTATAATCAAATAAGCACAGAATTTTTCAACGATTTACCCTATTGTGATTTAGTAAGTGCTCATATAGTTGAACTAGATGAAGCATTAAATACTTCTTTTCCACAGTTGAATGAAAAAACTTTTGAAGAAAGGAAATTCAACATAGTTGAAGAAAAAATAGTTCTTGATTTAAAAATAAAGATTCTACAAAATCGACAGGTTGCTATTGGTTCTAGTGGGTTTAAGGATGGTTACAAATAAACCATTATATACACAATGAAGAGGAATTAAATATACAATTTCCAACTGTTTTATTATATGTACAAAAATATAAAAGGTGCAAATTTGCACCTTTTATATAATCTATCTATAGAAAACATGTCCACCGATTCTTGTTACATAAGTTTTGTTTCTAACAATCCATGTCCCTACTGCTTTGTCAGGGTTAAAGAAGTAAGTTGCATCACCTACTGGTCTAGATCCCCTTAAAGCTTCTTCTGCAGCCCTTACACTTGAAGGTGATGGAGTATTGTGAATAGTGCCCTCAGCAACTGGGCTAAACTGTGGAATATTTTTGTAGTATTCAAATATTACACCATATACTGAGTTAGGAAAGTCCTTAGAAGAAACCCTATTTAGGACAACGTTACCTACAGCCACTTGACCTTGATATGGTTCACCACTGGCTTCAGCATTGATAATTCTTGATAACCAATATAAATCATCAGAGCTAAAGTTCCTAGCTGTTGTTGTACCCCTAGACACGGCTGTAGCAGTTTGTGAATAAAGGGCAGTTTGAGTTTGTCTTCCAGCAATACCATCTACAACAAGTTTATTATCCCTTTGAAAGTTAATAACAGCTCTCTGAGTAAGCTCACCATAGTATCCAGTTGTGTTCCCTTGGAAGTAACCTCTATCTTTAAGTGCCTGTTGAAGCCTTACTACATCATTACCTCTACTTCCAAATTTCAATACTGTTGTTGCGCTAGCTTGGGATGTTGTAGTAGTTGGAGATGCATAGAGAGCAGTTTGAGTTTGTCTTCCAGCAATACCGTCTACAGTAAGTCTGTTATCTCTTTGAAAACTAATAACTGCATTTTGTGTAATTTCTCCATAGTATCCAGTTGTATTACTACGGAAATATCCTTTGTCTTTAAGTGATTGTTGAAGCCTAACAACCTCACTACCTCTACTTCCAAATCTTAAGGTTACGAAAGAGTCGTTAGCAAAAACCCCTATTACCTGTGTTGCTACTAAAAGAACTACAAGTAAGGTAATAATACCTTTCTTTTTTAAGAACATATAAAATTCTCCTTCCTTAATTGCTTCCGGAGTTAGCTGACGGGTGCGGGATAGAAGGTTCCCTACCATGAGAATGGATTAACCCCTAAGATTGGTTCCTCCGTATCTGGTTTGACTACCAGAATTCAGCATACATTGGGTGATACATAGTAAATTATATCTAAAGAATAGAGTTATGTAAACTGATTTTGGCTATATACCATATAATACATAATTAATAATAAATACCTATACCCGTCAAATCACCGGGAAAATCTATTGTGGGCTAAGTTTTAAGTACTATATTTTAAAATAAATAATTGTATTATGTTTACTTGTAAATAAATAGCTAAAATACTATTAATTAGGCAAATACTATGATAGAATACAGAATGAATTTGTAAATTGTGTAAATAATAGAAAATAAAATAAAGATAAGAAGGGTGTTTAATAAATGATTAAAGATTTTAATAATCTTGGCATTAGCCAGGAAATAGTAAACAAACTAAATGACAATAGGATAAACGTGCCTACTCCAATACAGACGGAGGTAATTCCATATTTAATGAAGGGTAGAGATGTTATTGGACAGGCTCAAACCGGAACAGGAAAAACACTAGCCTTTGTTTTGCCAATGATAGAAAATATCGAAGCAAATAAATCTGCTATACAAGGCTTAATAGTTACACCAACAAGAGAACTTGCTATACAAATTACTGATGAAGTTAAAAAGTTGGCACCAGTAAAGGGACTAAACATTTTGGCCGCTTATGGTGGACAAGATGTAGAAAAGCAAATACATAAGTTAAAGGGAGATATTCATATTGTTATAGGAACACCTGGTAGATTGCTGGATCATTTACGAAGAAATACTATAAGCTTTGGTCAACTAAAGTTTTTAGTTTTAGATGAGGCAGACCAGATGCTACATATGGGTTTTTTAGGGGAGGTTGAAGAAATAATAGCACAAACTCCAAAACGAAGACAAACTATGTTATTTTCTGCTACAATGCCTGATGGAATAGCAAAGTTGGCTTCAAGATATATGGAAAATCCACAAAAGGTAAAAGTAGAAAGTGAAAAAATAACTTTATCTGAAATAAAGCAGTTAATAATAGAAACAACTGATAGGGGTAAGCAAGGGGCTTTATTTGAATTTATAAGAGAAAATAATCCTTTCTTAGCTATCATTTTCTGTAGAACAAGACGAAGAGCAGGTCATTTAAATGAACTACTTCTTAAGGAAGGATTCAACTCCGATGAATTACATGGAGACTTATCCCAGGCTAAAAGAGAAAGGGTAATGAAATCCTTTAGAGATGCAGAGATACAATATCTTGTGGCAACAGATATTGCAGCAAGAGGGCTAGACGTTGAGGGTGTTACCCATGTTATAAATTATGACATTCCATTTGATACAGAAAGTTATATCCATAGAATCGGACGAACTGGAAGAGCAGGTCACTCTGGTGTAGCTGTAACTTTTGTTACACCTAAAGACAAAGAGGATATCTTAGCTATAGAAAAAGGAATAAAAATGACTATTAAGAAGCATAAAACTGAACAGGAAAAGATTAAGAAGAATGACAGGGTTCCAAAGCAAGATAAAAAACCTAGAACAGGTAAAAATGAGTTTAAAGAAAATGATAAAGATAAGAAATTTAAAACTAATAATAAAAGTAAAGATAAAGTACCAGAAAAGAAGAAAACCATTAGAAGTCAGAAACCAAAACCCAAGCTTGAGGATAAACCGATAAAGAAGAGTAGTGAAGGACCGAAACCTAAGGCTGCTAGTAGACCTCAAAATAAAAAGAGAAAATAAACAAAATTTGACACAATTTGTATAAAATGATAGTATATATATGTTGATTTATTAATCTTATAAGAGTTGAAATGTACTTTTATTTTCCCTAGTCTAGCTATCGGAAAATTTACTTTTAGGGGGATTTAGAAATGAGAAATGATACAAACAAAATGGTTAAATTAGCTGTTTTATCAGCAGTTTCACTACTACTTATGTTCGCAATAAGAATTCCATTCCCACCAGCTCCATTTTTGGAATATGAACCAGGGGATTTACCTATTCTAGTTGCAACGTTTTTATATGGTCCTGGAGCAGGATTACTAATTACTGTAGTTGTATCTGCTATACAGGCTATTACAGTAAGTATTGGTAGCGGTTGGATTGGTGCAGTTATGCATATTATTTCAACTGGAACTATGGTTATTATAGCAGGAACTATTTATAAAAGATTTCATACTTTTAAGGGTGCAATTATTTCTTTAGTAGCAGGAATAATTGGTATGGTTTTAATAATGATTCCTCTAAATCTTTTCTTTACAACAAGGTTTTTAGGAGTACCTATAGAAGTTGTTAAGAGTATGATAGTACCAGTAATAATTCCTTTTAATGTATTTAAGGGAGTAGCCAATGCAACTTTGACAGTACTGGTATATAAATCAGTAGCAAAAATTTTAAGAATAGAAACTAGTCCCTTTTCAAAAGGTACAAAATCTATTTCAAACAAAATCTAATTAGTAGAAAAGTTCTTTGATTATATATTAAAGGACTTTTTTCATATGTATATCCTTATGATAAAATCGTATTGTTAGGTAACAATAGATAAAAGAAATTGTATATGGAGTATAATTATATGAAAGAGACCCTTAGAGAGTATTGTCTAAATTTAAATATTGATTCAGTTGGAATTGCGCCAATAGGGCCTTATGGAGAATTAAAAAAGATATTAATGGCTAGGGTTAATTCTAATCACTTAACTGGGCTTGAAGAACAGAATATAGAGCTTAGAATCGATCCTAAGTTAACAATGGCAGAAGCTAAATCTATTATAGTATGCTTATTCCCGTACTACATTTGTGAACAACTGGAATCAAATCTTTCAAAATACACTTATGGTAAAGATTATCATATTGTCATAAAGGAAAAGCTCGATAGTATAGGACAATTCCTTACTAACAAAATCGAAGGGTTTAAGTTTCAATCATATGTAGATACTGGACCTTTATCAGATAGATATTTAGCATATTTAGCTGGATTAGGATATTTCGGTATAAATAGTCACATAATTACTGATAAGTACGGATCTTATGTGTTTATTGGTTATATAATTAATAACTACTATTTTGAACCAGATAAGCCTATTGAAAAAACTTGTATTAAATGTTGTGACTGTATAAAAATGTGCCCAGGTCAAATTATATTAGGAAACTTTGATATAGATCCAAGAATGTGCAGAGCATATATTACACAAATAAAAAGGGAACTAAGTGATGATGAAGTAGAAGTTTTAAAAAAAGGTACATTGATATATGGGTGTGACATTTGTCAGGAGGTATGCCCTCATAACAAGTATATACATACTACAAATATAGATGAGTTCAAAGAGAATCTTATTGTTAATTTGAACGAAGAGGAGTTAAGAAATATATCAAATAAAGAGTTTATAAGAAGATATAAGGATAGGGCCTTTGCATGGAGAGGTAAAAACGTATTGCTTAGAAATTTAGAGATTATGAAAAACAAATAAAAATAAGAAATTGATACATAGAAAATTTGTTAAATTTGTGATATATTTATTTAAATATAGAGGAAAAAGCAGTTTGTACACTAGGAAGGAGAAAATTTTTATGGAGAACAAGACAACAAGCTCTAACTTTATTAGAAATATCGTAATTAAAGATTTAGAATCTGGTAAGCATAAGGAAATTATTACACGTTTTCCACCAGAGCCTAATGGCTATTTACATATTGGACATGCGAAAGCAATTGTACTGAACTTTGAATTGGCAGATGAGTTTAAAGGAAAAACAAACCTAAGATTTGATGATACAAATCCTACTAAAGAGGATACTGAATATGTAGAGTCAATTAAAGAAGATGTTAAGTGGCTTGGTTTTGATTGGGATAACCTATACTTTGCATCAGATTACTTTGAAGAAATGTATGATAGGGCAGTGCTACTTATTAAAAAAGGGAAGGCCTTTGTTTGTGATTTAAATGCAGAGGAGATTAGAGCTCACAGAGGGACATTGACGGAGCCAGGAAAAGAAAGCCCTTATAGAAACAGATCCGTTGAAGAAAATTTAGATTTATTTGAACGAATGAGAAATGGAGAATTTAAGGATGGTGTAAAGGTTTTAAGAGCCAAAATTGACATGTCATCTCCTAATATAAATATGAGAGATCCAGTTATTTATAGAATAGTACATGCACATCATCATAATACAGGTGATAAGTGGTGTATATATCCTATGTATGATTACGCCCATCCATTAGAGGATGCAATTGAAGATATTACTCATTCAATTTGCACATTAGAATTTGAAGATCATAGGCCATTATATGATTGGGTTGTAAGAGAATGTGAGATGAAAAGTCAACCTCAACAAATCGAATTTGCAAGATTGAATGTTACTAATACGGTAATGAGTAAAAGAAAGTTAAAGTTGCTTGTAGATGAAGGTGTAGTTGATGGGTGGGATGACCCGAGAATGCCAACAATTGCTGGTTTAAGAAGAAAGGGGTATACACCCGAAGCTTTACGTAATTTTTGTAGGGAAATCGGAGTTGCTAAAAATAATAGCGTAGTAGATGAACAAATGTTAGAGCATTTTATTAGGGAAGATTTAAATTCAAAGGCACCAAGAACAATGGCAGTACTTAAACCACTTAAGGTAGTAATTACAAACTATCCAGAAGGTCAAGTAGAAATGTTAGATGCTGAAAATAACCCTGATGATGTAACAGCAGGAACTAGACAAATACCTTTTTCCAGAGAAATATATGTAGAGCAAGAGGACTTTATGGAGAATCCTCCAAGCAAATATTTTAGATTATTTCCAGGTAATGAAGTACGTCTAAAGCATGCATATTTTATTAAGTGTGAAGAAGTGATTAAGGATTCTGACGGAAATGTAGTGGAGCTTCGTTGTACTTATGATCAAGAAACTAAAAGTGGTTCTGGGTTTACAGGTAGAAAAGTTAAGGGTACTCTTCATTGGGTTGATGCAAATAACTCGATGCCAGCAGAATTCAGGCTATATGAACCATTAATATTAGATGGTCAAGAAGAAAGTGATAACTTTTTAGATAATATTAATCCAAACTCTTTAGAAATAGTGGAAGGTTTTGTAGAATTAAATATGAAGGATGCAAAACCGCAGGATAAATTCCAATTGTTTAGACATGGATATTTCAATGTAGATCCTAAAAACACAACTAATGGAAAGTTAGTATTTAATAGAATAGTTTCATTAAAAAGTTCATTTAAACTTTAAAAAGGCTGCTATGCAGTCTTTTTTAGTAGAATATATTTTGTGTATATTCAACTTCATTAATTGTTGTATAATTAGTTTATATTTTATTGGAAGAAGGGAAAGAGATGAAAGAAGAAGTTAGTCTATCACTAGAGCAAGATAGAAAGGTAGGTATTTTATATGCAGCTGCATCATATACTGCCTGGGGGCTCCTACCTATTTATTGGAAACTACTTAAAGCTGTTTCACCTGGGGAAATTCTTGCAAATAGGATAATATGGTCCTTTGTGTTTGTTTCTGTTTTACTTATATGGAACGGAAGTTATAAGAGAGTTAAAGAAAACTTAACTAATAAAAGAAATATAATTTTATTACTTTCAGCTTCTTTAATTATTAGTTTAAACTGGTTTACGTATATATGGGCAGTTAACTCAAATTTTGTTGTTCAGGCTAGTATGGGTTACTATATAAACCCATTAGTTGTAGCACTACTAAGTGCAACTGTGTTAAAGGAGAAGTTTAATAAAGGTCAGACTGGAGCTATAGGTCTAGCATTAATAGGTGTTGCTGTTATGACATTCCAATACGGTCGTATGCCTTGGGTAGCATTAATATTAGCTATAACTTTTGCTTTGTATGGACTTATCAAAAAGCTATTAGCTGTAGATTCAATTATAGGTCTAGCCTTAGAAACTGTTGTATTAACACCTTTTGCATTAGCTTTCGTAATATATAAAATGGTAAATGGAACAGGGACTATCATAGGACTGTCCTCTGCAACAATGATAATTCTGGCTTTTGCTGGTGTTGTTACAGCTACACCATTACTATGGTTTGCTAGAGGAGCACAGAAAGTGGAGTTTGCGACAATTGGGTTTCTGCAATATATTGCACCTACTTTAAGTCTTATGTTAGGAGTGTTTTTGTTCAAAGAGGAGTTTAATAAACTCCATTTACTAAGCTTTAGTTTTATTTGGCTAGCACTAATTGTTTATACTTTATCTACATTTAAACTTGATTTCATAAAGTTTAGAAAATCAATAACTCATACTAAATAAATATATTAGAGACTACATTTTTAGAGGCTACTGAAAAAGTAACTTTTTAAATTTTTATAGTGTTTTTTGGTAGTCAAATATTTATATAATGATGAAAAAAGAGCCTTAGAAGCGATTCTGAGAGCTCTGTTTTTTTGCATTCATTTTATAAATTTTATTTAAGCACTTTTTCAGTGGCCTCCATTTTTATGTGGTCTTTTTTTATTGTAACTTTTTAAATTTACTATTACCAATATATAAATAAAAAAGAGAAAAAGAATACTGCTTACTAAAATAAACATGCAAATAACGAATAAATAAACATATAAAAATAAAAAATATAAGAGTAGAAATAACAATTTTGGAGGAAGATTTATGACTGTAGGTATGAAGGTAAAGAAAACAATTGCTGATTTAAAGGGGACCAATGCTACATTGAAACTTTATTCCATTCAGTCAGGCCCAAAAGAATCAAAGGATACATATATGGAAGCCTCAAAATTACTGGATGAAATTATTTTAGATTTAGAAAAAAGGTTAAAAGTTTTGGAGTTTGAAGAACCACAATACAAAGGATTTTAAGTGAGGTAATCATATGATAAACTGGATAGAAATTTTACTAAGGTCTGTCATTCTTTTTTTTACTGTATTTATATTAGCACGAGTCGTTAGTAAAAAAAATGTAGGTAGAATGACCGCATTTAATTTTATTAATTACGTGGTTATAGCGATAATTGCAGCTCTTATATCGGTTAATATTATTAATGATATTGCTATTGGAGTAGTTGCTTTATCTGTATGGGTGCTTCTTCCTATAGTTCTTGATTTCCTAAGTCTTAAAAGTAAATTAGCATCTAATTGGATAAATGGCAGAGAGCTTATTCTAGTTAAAAATGGAAAGGTACTAGAAGATAATTTAAAACTTGCTAGGCTAACTGGTGAGGATTTACTGAAAGAGCTTAGGTCAAAAGAAGTATTTAGTTTAATGAATGTTGAGTTTGCGATGATGGAGCCGAGTGGTGAAATTAATATATTATTAAAACCAGATAATATGCCGATCACTCCAGCTCACTTAGGTGTAAAAGTAAACCCTCAAACTTCACCACAAACAGTTATTCTAGATGGAAATGTAATTAATGAATCCTTAAGTAATATTGGATTAAATAGTAATTGGTTAATGAATCAGTTAGAATCGATTGGGGTTTCGTTAGATAATGTATTTATTGGTCAAGTAGACTCTTCGGGGGATTTATATTTAGATTTATTTGATGATAAAATTCAATTGCCTCAGCCATCTGTAAGGGAAATGTTATTTGCAAGCTTAGAGAAATCTCAGGCCAATCTAACTACTTTTGCTTTAGAAACACAAGATGACGATGCTAAACAGATGTATAACAGAAACGTGCAAAAACTTGAAATGATAATAAGAAAGTTAGAACCATATTTAATGAGATAGAGGGTGAGGATATGTCTAGTAATAAGAAGAAAAAGTTGACTCCAACGCAACAAAAATATCAGGATTTTGCTAAACAAAGAGAGCCAAAAAGATCAGTTTTTTTAAACTGTTGTAAAGCATTTTTAGTTGGGGGTCTTATATGCACCTTTGGACAGTTCCTTCAATGGATGTTTATGACATATTTTGAGTTTGATGAAGTTACAGCTTCAAATCCAACAGTCGCAGTACTAATTATGATATCTGCTTTACTTACAGGATTAGGAGTATATGATCATATTGCTCAGTTTGCTGGTGGTGGAACAATAATTCCAGTTACTGGTTTTGCTAATACTGTAGCGTCAGCTGCTATGGAACATCGAAGCGAGGGTTACGTATTAGGCGTAGGTGGAAATATGTTCAAAATTGCAGGTCCAGTTATTACTTATGGTGTATTTTCTGCTTTTGTAATAGGTTTAATTAAAATTACACTTGAATGGTTAGGTGGTATGTAGATGCTTAAAGGACATCAATCTTGGATATTTCAAAATAAACCTATAATTATTTCTTCTTCTGCTGTAGGCGGACCTTTTGAAGCAGAGGGTGCATTAAGTGAAGATTTTGATATACTTCATCAAGATATATGGGTTGGGCAGGATAGCTTTGAAAAGGCAGAAAAAGTTATGTTAGAACAAGCATGTCAAAAGGCAATAGATAAAGCAAACCTAAAAAAGGAAGACATACAGTTTTTACTAAGTGGAGACTTAATGAATCAAATAATATCTAGTAGCTTTGCTGCTAGAACATTAGGAATTCCATTCTTAGGGATATTTGGTGCATGCTCTAGTTCAATGCAAGGTTTAGCATTAGCAGCCCAATTAGTAAATAGTGGAGCAGCAAATTATGTAGTAGCAAGTGCCAGTAGCCATAACTCTTCTGTAGAGAAACAATTTAGATATCCAACTGAGTATGGTGCACAAAAACCACCAACTTCTCAGTGGACAGTGACTGGTGCAGGTGCATCTGTAGTTGCAAAGGAAGGAAAAGGGCCCAGAGTTACTTCAGCTACTATTGGAAGAGTTATTGATATGGGACTGTCAGATCCATTTAACATGGGTGCAGCCATGGCACCAGCAGCTGTGGAGACTATAGAAGCCCATTTCCGAGATTTAAATATAGAGCCAGATTATTATGATTTAATAGCAACTGGTGATTTAGGATTGGTTGGACATCAAATAGCTGCGGATTTATTAAAAGAGCATGGAGTAATAATACCAGAGAAAATACTGGTGGATTGTGGGCTTATGATTTATAAAAAAGATCAGCCAGTGATAGCAGGTGGAAGTGGATGTGCATGTTCTGCTACTGTAACATATGGACATTTTATGAATCGTATGAATAGTGGAGAATTAAAGAAAATTTTAGTAGTAGCTACAGGGGCTTTACTATCTCCATTATCATATCAACAAAAAGAGAGTATTCCTTGTGTTGCCCATGCTGTATCAATAGAAATGTAGAAGAGGTGGTATTTTGGAAAAGTTTATTTGGGCATTTATAGTTGGTGGCGGTATTTGTGTAATAGGACAATTAATGATAGATGTATTAAGGTTAACTCCAGCCCACACTACAGTTAGTTTAGTTGTTGTAGGGGCGATACTAGGAGGGTTAGGATTATATGAGCCCCTTATTAAGTTTGCGGGTGCCGGAGCTTCAGTACCAATTAGTAGTTTTGGAAATGCTTTAGTTAAAGGGGCTTTTGCTGAATCACAAAAATCCGGTATTGTAGGGATTTTGACAGGGATCTTTGAAGTTACAAGTGCTGGAATATCATCAGCAATTATCTTTGGTTTTCTTGTAGCCTTATTTTTTAGGCCAAAAGGTTAAGTATATATACGAAGGAGGTGATTAAGTGACAGTAGGAACTCAAATGCAGCAGGTAATGGCTGGGATTCAAAGTGCATCTGCATCTCTTAAAACTTTTGCTCTTCAAACTGAAGATAAAAAAGCAAAGCAAGATTTTCAATCAATTGCTCAAAGTTTAGATAATGCACTTCAAACATTAGAACAGAGAAATAAATATATCCAAAGTCAGGAGCCACAATATAAGCAACAATAAATAAAAAAGCTGATAGTATATCAGCTTTTTTACAAAATTCCGCTACAAAGATAAGTTTATTAATAATATATTTATTGGACACGAATATATTATTAAAATAAATAATTGTGGAGGGGGTGTGGATAATAAAAAAGGCATTTTTTATTATATTTGTATTTATTATATTTTCTAATGTTTTAGGATGCAGATATGCAGAGGAAACAAATAGTAATAATAAGAAGTACATGGCTGCTAATGGATGGTCAATTTTATATCCATCCACTTGGGATAGGGTAGAGGACTCTTTTATTCAAGAAACATCCACAGGACAGATAATACAATTTAGTAGTGAAAGAAAAGAACTATTGGATTTATTTGATTGGATTGATAATGATATTGAAATAAAATTATCTTCAAAGGAAGCAAGCAATAGTTTGTTTGAGCCTGTAAGAGTTGATAAACTAAATGACATAACAATTTATGAGTATACAGTTCAGTCAGATAAAGATGGAATAACACGTTTGCTTAAAACAACAATTTTTTATGACGGTAATATGATGTATGAGTTTTATGGAGCATTACCTGATATTGAAGGTGAAATATATGAAGCAATTATTAATTCATTTAAATTAGAACAATAAAAAAGGAAGAGGTGAATTATCACCTCTTCAAACTTTTGGTATATTTCTACCGTAGAATATTTCAGTCATTTCGTGTTTTAATCTTTGTTTTATTCGTTTTCTTTCCTTAGGTATAAGCTCCTTCTTAGATACACCAAATAAATAGTTATCAAGCTCGAATTGTTTAAGTATCATTTTTGTATGGAAAATATTCTCCTGATAAATATTCACATCTATCATATGGTAAAGTTCTTTAGTCTCGGATGCTATATAGTTCTGAATAGAGTTTATTTTGTGATCAATAAAATATTTTTTTCCTGTAATGTCACGTGTAAAGCCTCTGACTCTATAATCAATAGTAATGATATCTGAATCAAAGCTGTGAATAAGATAATTTAAAGCCTTCAATGGAGAAATCTTTCCACAGGTGGATACATCAATATCAGCTCTAAATGTACTAATACCTTTATCTGGGTCACTCTCAGGATAAGTATGAACGGTGATATGACTTTTATCCAAGTGACCTACAACTGATTCAGGTAGTGGTCCAGGAGACTCATTATCATCAAAATGTTCAGCATCTTTAGGATGAATCTCCCCTTCAGAGACTAAAATTGTTACACTGGCTCCTTGAGGATCATAATCTTGTTTAGCGATATTTAGAACATTAGCTCCGATAATGTTTGCAACATTAGTAAGGATATTAGTAAGTCTCTCAGCATTATATTGTTCATCAATATATTCTATATAGCCTTTTCTGTCTTCCTCTGTTCTAGCATAGCAGATGTCATAAATATTAAAGCTTAGGGTTTTAGTTAAATTATTAAAACCATATAGCTTTAATTTTTTAATCGTTTTTATTTTCAATCTAAGCACCTCAATTCATAATTATTAAGCAAAATATTTAATATATTATAATTTATTATTTGTTTGTTGGGGTATTTTTATTTAGTAAATACCCTAACAAAATAATTATAATCGATAAAAAAATTATTCAAAATCAAATATTGGGGCAAAATAAATTATGAGAAAGGAGTAATTGTATGTTGAGATATAATAAAACAAGAGCCTATGTTAATATGATTACTTTCATATTACTATTAATAGCCAATGGTTTAGCAAATTATTTACCTTTAAACAATCGGACCACTGGTGAAATAGCAGAAAGGTTTCCAATCTATTTTATACCTGCTCCATATGTATTTTATATTTGGATATTGATTTATGCATTGCTTTTTTGTTTTACAATTTTTCAAATGCTTAAATCACAAAGAAAAAACCCGTTTATTAATTTAGTTAGTTATTGGTTTGCTTTAAGTTCAGTATTAAATATAGCTTGGCTATTTTTTTGGCACTATGAATATTTTGTACTTTCTTTTTTTACTTTAGTAGCACTTATTTTAGTATTAACTGTAATTTATTCTAACATAAACCAACCAAATTTACGAGCATACTTTGAAGATAAAATATTAGTTAAATATCCTTTTATAATATATTTGGCTTGGATATGTGTAGCAGCAATTTCTAATTTTAATATTATGTTGTATTCATTGAATTGGAATAGGTTTGGAATGAGCCTAGAATACTGGACTATTATAATGCTGAGTTTGGCAACATTAATATCTGCAATAGTAACATTAATTTATAAAGACATATTATTTAGCCTAGTATTTATTTGGGCATTTTTCGGAATAGCATATAGATTTCTTACGATTCCAATTATTTCAAGGCCTAGCTGGTTAATGAGTGGTATTTTAGCTATTGTTATAATTGTTACTATGGTTAAAAGGCGTAGGAGAAAATCCTTATACTATTAATACGATATGCCCAGTATATTAGTGCTATTTGTTCATTATAATTTAGGAATATTGGAATATTTACTCCTTGAAATCTGTCGAATATAATAATATCAAGAAGTAAAACAAAATATTTTGGCAAAGCTATCGAAAGGTAGTGACGCAAAGCTAAAGGGGCTAAGGTGACAATCACTATGCCAGCCAGTTGCGAGGGTATATATTTATCCTGTTTTCTAAAATATAACCCACTCGTCAACGGATGAGTGGTTTTTTTTAACAGGTACCCCAGCAGCTGTTCCTAGAACAGTAGTCTAAACAAAAAATTAAATTAGGGGGTAAGAAAAATGAACGTATTAAAAAGGTTATGGAAAGAAGAAGAAGGACAAGGTATGACGGAATATGGATTAATAATTGGAATTGTATCAGTTCTACTTATAACTGTATTAGTAGCCTTTAGAGGTAAATTAGTTGAAATCTTTGAGAGTATAACTAATAACCCACAACTTAATGAAGCAACGAGTCCAAGTCAAAGTTAGCATAATTAAAGAAAGGTCCTACTTAATAGTAGGACCTATTTTTTAAAAAAGGATGTGAGATTATGGAAAACATTATCGTTGGTGTAACTCTTTTAATCTGCTTTGTTACAGATCTAAAGGAAAGAAAAATATATAATAAAGTACTACTACCAGCATTAATTATAGGTATAGGAATGAATATATGGAAAGATGGTTTAATAGGCTTGAAAATCAGTGGATTCGGTTTTTTAATGGGCCTTTTTTTTCTAATTATTCCTTTTATATATGGTGGTATTGGTGCCGGAGATGTAAAACTATTAGCAACAATAGGAGCAATAAAAGGACCGAAGTTCATATTCTATACTTTTTTAGCAACGGGAATTACAGGTGGTATCATTGCATTAGCAATATTAGTTTATAGAAAAAAAGTGTTTAGAACACTAAAAAATATAATCTTAGGTCTTAAGTTGATGATTATCTCTAAGTTTAAAATAATTTCATTTATTGGGGATGAAGACAAATATATGTTCCCCTATGGAGTTGCTATATCAATAGGTGCAATGCTTGCATTTTGCATATTGGGGGCGTAGGGATGCTAATAAGACTAAAGAAAGAAAATAGAGGACAGGCATTAGTTGAACTAGCCTTGGTTTTGCCAATACTTCTTCTCTTAGTTTTTGGAATAGTAGAGTTTGGTAGAATATTTGGTACATATCTAATGGTTACACATGGAGCAAGGGAAGGTGCAAGGGCCGCAGCGGTAGGAACAGAAGATACGGAGATTATTTCTTTAGTGAAAAACAGAACCTCAGCACTCCAATTAAATGATAGTAAAGTAGTTGTTAATATATCACCTGGTCAAATTTCTAGAGTTAGAGGGAATGGGATTACAGTAAAAGTAGAGTATCCTGTACAAATTTATGCACCATTTATTTCGGTATTTACAGGGGGTTCATATAAGGTTTCATCACAAGTAACGATGAGGTATGAGTAGGAGGTAGCCTATGATACGTAGATTATTAAATAATGAGAACGGAAGTACAGTAATTATTGTAGCCTTATTAATGGTAGTACTAATAGGATGCGTTGCATTAGTTGTTGATGGTGGTTTGTTGTATATAACAGAAGCTAAAATTTCAAATGCAATAGATGCCGCTGCTTTAGCTGGAGTACAAGAGCTACCATACTCTCCAACTATGGCAGTAGATAAAGCTAAAGAGTATGCCGCTACTAATGGTATAAATCCAGAAAAATTAAATGTAGAAATATTTAATAATAACAGAGGAATTAAAGTCGAATATGAAAGGAAAGTTGAGCTTTTATTTGCAAAAATTTTAGGATTTGGCATTGGAAATGTAGATGGTAGCGCTATTGCACAGGTGGCACCTATAGTTGGTGCAAGTGGGGCAGTGCCACTTGGAATTCAAAATTATAACTTTGTATTTGGTCAAACCTATACCCTAAAGGTAGGGGGAGGCGATGGTAGTACAGGTTGGTTTGGAGCCTTAGCCCTTTCTAAGCCAGGAGCAAAGGTTTATGAAGATAATCTCACCTATGGTTTTAAAGGAAGTATTAGAATTGGAGATATATTAGATATTGAAACCGGTAACATGTCTAATCCTACTAAAAGAGCCATCGACTATAGGATTGGAAGGTGTAATCATACGCCTTTTTGTAATGCTGAAAAATTTAATCCAAACTGTGACAGACTCTTAAAAGTACCTGTAATAGAATTTATAGAAAGTAAAAAGGTTAAAGTTCTAGGTTTTTCAGTATTTTTAGTAGATGCAGTTACTGGCCAAGGTAACGATAGTATAATAACAGGAAAATTTGTTAGAACCGTAACCTCTGGAGAGATAGATTATAACGGGCCTGATTATGGTTTATATGGAACTAAACTTACGCACTAATGAATGGGGGACAATATATGAAAAACAAAGTAGTGTTTATTTTAGCAATAGCCTTTGGATTAATAGCAGCCATATTAACCTATACATATTTAAATAACTTTAAAAAGACTATAGATACTACTGAATATGTAGAAATAGTAGTAGCAAAACAAGTAATTCCTGAGAAGACAGTAATTACAGGGAATATGTTAGAGCATAGGAAGATACCTTCAAAATATAAGCATGCAAATGAGGTATTAGAAATAAGAGACGTAGTAGGTAGAATATCTTTAGTGGATTTTACTGTCGGACAAAGCATCTTCAATAATCAAATTGTTGAGCGTGGAGATTACAAAGAAGGTCTAGCATATATGATACCAGAGGGTAAAAGGGCTATGTCAGTGCCTGTTGATGAAGTAAGTGGTGTTTCTGGACTAATAAGGCCTGGGGACAAGGTAGATATTATTTCCGTAATTTCTATTGATATTACGAATAATCAATCAAAACCCCACTCACTTGCAGTACTTCAGGATATAGAAGTTTTAGCTATAGGAAAAGCATTAACTATACGTACAGGAGAAAATGCTCAGAATCCAGTAGACGCTAAAACTGTAACTTTAGCAGTGTCATTAGAAGAGTCTATACAGTTGCAGATGGCTAATCAAAGAGGAACGATTAATTTATTACTACGTTCTCCTATAGACGATTCAAAATTCTATTCAAAACCTTTTATAGCAGAAGACTTTCTTAAATAACTAGTAATGTAATGTTGGGAGGTGTAATTATGGACAAAATAAGAGTGTTAATAGCTAGTGATTTAGTTGCAAATGAAGGATATTATTTAAATGTATTTTCTTCAACTGAAGATTTGAAAATAGTAGCTGAGGTAAATAATGGAGAAATGGCTATTAAGAAAACTGAGCAATTGCTTCCTGATGTTTTAATTGTTGATTTGAATATGTCAGCTCCAGATGGCATAACTGTGACAGAAAAAGTAGTTTCAAGATATCCCAATATTCCAACAATAATCATAAGTGATAGAAGAGACTTAGAATATTTTAAAAAGGCTATGCAGGCCGGGGCTAAGGACTATTTAGTTAAACCATTTCTTGATGAAGAACTTACTGATTGTATTAGAAGAGTATATCATAATGAAAAAAAGAAATTGGCAGCTTTAGAAAATTCTAAAATTCTAAATGTTAAGCATAAACATAAAGCACCTCAAATCGTTACGGTATTTGGGACTAAGGGTGGTGCAGGGAAAACAACTTTATCAGTAAATTTGGCTATTCAAATAGCAAAGGAGACCATGAAAAAAGTTGTATTAGTAGATTTAGATTTGCAGTTTGGTGATGTAGCTGTATTTCTAAATATTTTACCAAAGAAAAGCATTTCTGAATTAGTGCAAGAGAGAAATAAAATTGATATTGACCTATTAGAAAGCTATTTAATCCCCCATCTATCTGGAATAAAAATATTACCTGCTCCAATTAGACCTGAGGATTCAGAACTAATAAATGCAGAAAATGTGCTCGAGATATTAACAGTACTTAGAAATCATTATGATTACGTGATAATAGATACTCCTCCTTTTTTTCATGAAACTACTTTAGGTGCCTTGGATATTTCAAATCAGATAGTTTTAATTATGTCTATGGATCTACCTGCAATTAAAAATATGAAGTTAAGCTTGGATCTTTTAGATACATTACATTATAAAGATAAAACAAAGTTGGTTTTAAATAGGGCTTCTGAAGATTTTGGGATTACTCCTCGGGATGTTGAGAATACGTTAGAGTTTAATTTAGCAAATCTTATGCCTAGCGATGGTAAACTAGTTGTAAAAGCTGCTAACAGAGGGGTTCCATTTATTATGAACAAAACAAATTCAAAGATTAGTAAGGCAATAGAGGATATCGCTAAAATGGTTATTGAGGACTACGGTTATCAAAAAGACTTAGAAGCTTCTAAGTCAAAACGATCTTTATTTAAGTTTTTTGGATAGGGGTGGAGTAGATGTCTTTATTACAGCGTATAGAAAAGCAAAAATTGCCAGACACACTATTATTAGATAAAGAGAAGAAATTAAATAAAGATGAAAAAAAGGATAAATATGAGGATTTAAAAATTAGAATTCATAAAGAAGTAATTGATGAGATGGATAAGGAGATTAAAAAGAACAATTATTCTGACGATTTGTTGGAGGACAATGTCAGGGATTTGGTTAAAACTATTTTAGATAGAGATGCTGGTTTTCTGCCATATTCGGAACGTCAAAGCATTGCATTAGAAATTATAAACGAAGTAATTGGATTGGGGCCCTTAGAGTCTCTAATTAATGACGAAACTATATCGGAAATTATGGTAAATAGTCCAAAACAAGTATATGTAGAAAAAAAAGGAAAATTAGTTTTAACTGACATAGTGTTTAGGGATAACAAACATGTGATGCATATAATTGATAAAATTGTGTCACCTATAGGAAGAAGAATTGATGAAAGTATGCCTATGGTAGATGCAAGATTACCAGATGGTTCCAGGGTAAATGCGATTATACCACCACTAGCTTTAAAAGGCCCAAGTATTACAATTAGAAAATTTTCTAAAGATCCATTAAGGATCCAGGATTTGATTAAATTTGGCACGTTAACACCAAATATGGCCCGTTTTTTAGAGGCCTGCGTTAAATCAAAACTAAATATTGTAATTTCAGGTGGTACAGGGAGTGGTAAAACAACTGCATTAAATGTCCTTTCTTCTTTTATTCCTAATGACGAAAGAATAGTAACTGTAGAGGATGCGGCTGAGCTACAGTTAAATCAAGATCATGTAATAACTCTTGAGACTAGAGCAGCAAATATTGAAGGTAAAGGTGCAATTACAATGAGGGATTTAGTTAAAAACTCTTTGAGAATGCGCCCAGATAGAATAGTAGTAGGTGAGGTACGCTCCGGGGAAGCCTTAGATATGCTTCAGGCTATGAACACAGGACATGATGGTTCATTAACTACTGGACATGCAAATACCCCTAGAGATATGTTATCTAGATTGGAAACTATGGTTTTAATGTCAGGTATGGAGCTTCCGGTAAGGGCTATAAGGGAGCAAATTGCGTCAGCGATTGATGTTATAGTTCAACAGAGTAGACTAAGAGATGGTTCAAGAAAAATCACACATATTACAGAAGTGGTTGGAATGGAAGGAGACACAATCGTCCTTCAGGATATATTTATGTTTATTCAAAATGGCATAGATACTAAAGGAAATATTGTTGGTCAACATAGAGCTACAGGAATTGTGCCAAAGTTTCTAACAAAGCTAGATGAAGAGGGAGTAAAGCTACCAAGAGAAATATTTTTACCATCTTAAATAGAAAAGGGGGAGAATATGGAACCAATTATTTCAACTTTAGTTTTTATGACAGTACTATTGTCTCTATTAGGACTTTACTTAAGTATTGGAAGTAAAAAAAGCCCTATAGCATTACGGTTAAAAAACTATTCGGAGCTCCATAAAAATGCCTTTATCGAGGAATCAAAGGAGAATCAAAAAATAAGTAAAAAGAACATCTTGCGTATTATTGGTAAATTCTTTGTTACAGTAACCTTGACTAAAAAACTAGAAAATCAACTGTTAAAGGCTGAAATTCCTATGAGAGGCGAAGAGTTTTTAGGGTTAAACATTTTAGGTTTAATCTTTAGTGTAATTATTGGGGGCGTTATACTTGGAGGGGTAGGTCCTATTTTGATATTATCTATTCTATGTGTTTCAGTTCCTCAAGTAATTATACAGAGAAAAAGACGAACTAGAGCTGAAAAGATAAATCTTCAAATTGGAGATTGCTTAACGGTTATGGCTAATTCTTTAAGAGCAGGGTATAGTTTTCAACAAGCTATAGACTTAGTAGGTAAAGAAATGAATGGCCCTTTAGCAAATGAGTTAAGAAAAACAAATAGAGAAATAAATTTAGGAACTACAATAGATGATGCACTAATTAATTTAACAAAAAGGGCAGAGAGTGAAGATTTAGAATTGCTTATCACCGCTGTGTTAATTCAAAGACAAATAGGTGGGAATCTCGCAGAAATTCTAGATAATATCTCATTTACAATAAGGGAGAGAATTAGAATTAAAGGTGAAATTAAAACACTTACAGCACAGGGACGAATATCAGGACTAATTATTGGATTAATGCCACCTATTTTATTTGCTATCTTAATGCTTATAAACCCGTCATATATGAATGTAATGGTAAAATCTAGAGTAGGTTTAATGATACTATTTGGTGGGTTACTTTCTGAGATAGTTGGAGTTATTTTAATTAAAAGAGTTGTTGATATTGAAGTATAGGAGTGAGGATAAATGCTACTAATAACAATTTCAGTTTTTATTTTTATCTCGAGTTTAGTCTATTTATTATTAGTATTACTCTATAAAGATAAGATTAATATGAATACACGATTAGAACGTCTAAAAGTTTATAGTTCTTCTAAAAACTCTACCTATGATGAGGAATTACAAAAATCCTTTGCAGACAGGATTGTTAAACCCGTTATAAGCTGGTTGGCGAATATAACTCAGCGAGTTGTACCTATTAGAAAAAAAGATATACTAGAGAAAAAGCTAATGCTGGCTGGTAATCCATGGGATTTAACTTCAAGTGAGTTTCTGACACTTTATTATGGGTTTACAACTATTTTAGTTATTTGTGTATTTATACTAGCTTATTTAAGTAAAACTGATTTAATCAATCAAGTATTAAGTGTCTTATGGGGGCTAGTGTTTAGTCGTGTAATATTTGATTTATTCATTAGAATTAAAATTAAAAACAGGCAGGGGGATATGTCTAAAGAGCTACCAGATGTATTAGATCTTTTAACGGTTAGTGTGGAATCAGGATTAGGGTTTGACGCGGCAATTCAGAAAGTTGTAAAGAAAACAAAAGGACCAATTTCCTATGAATTTAGCAAAACACTCCAGGAGATAAAGATGGGTAAAACTAGAAGAGATGCTCTTAAAGATTTAGGAGATAGAACTGGAGTTGAGGATTTGAATACTTTTATTGGTGCGATCATACAAGCCGACCAATTAGGAGTAAGTATTGGTAATGTTCTAAGAATTCAGTCTAAACAAATGAGGCAGATTAGAAAGCAAAGGATAGAAGAGAAAGCAATGAAAGCTCCTATAAAGATGCTTCTTCCGATGGTATTTTTTATATTTCCAACATTATTTTTAGTACTTTTAGGGCCAGCTGCAATACAATTAATAGAAAGTTTGGGGTAGTAGATATGGAAAAGACAAAATATAAAATATTAAATAGCAGAAATGGCGAAATATTAGCAAGTAAAGTGGTATTAGCAGACACCTTTTGGCTACGACTAAAAGGACTTATAGGTAGAGACAATATTGAAGATGAAGAGGCTCTAATTCTATACCCTTGCTCTGAAATCCATTGCTATGGAATGAAATTTAACATTGACATTATTTTTTTAGATAAGGATAAGAAAGTAATTAGCTGTATAGATAATATAATACCTGGTTCAAGGGCAAGGGTTAAAGATGCGAAGTATGCCATAGAATTTAAGGCAGGGTTAGTAAAGAAAAAACAAGTAAAGAAAGAGGATATACTTGTTTTTGAAGAGTGTTTATTTTAATATATAAAGTAATATGAATTAAGCAAACCGCTAATATTGTATTTTGCCGATAATCTATGTAATAAGGTTTTAGCTTTTGAGAAATCCCCTTTGGCTATTAGTGTTTTGAGTAGTACTTTTTCTTTATACATGATTACATCTTCTAAATAGCAGTCAATAAGATTTAAAGCATTAATTAGACTTTCTTTTTTGACAGGAAGAGCTAATGCTTCGTCTATTAGTTCGTATAGTTTTAAGACCTCTCCATTATCTACAACCATAATACAATTCGAATAAACAGATTGACTTCGTTCAAGTACTGTAAATTTATATTTATTCCAGATTTTATTTATATCTACGAAATTTGAATTTACACAATTAATACATTTAATTGCTGATAGATCCTTATCTTTAACTTCTAGCATGATGTCTGGAGAAAAGGATAGTACTTCATTATAAAACTTAATAAAGTTAGATGTATCAACGAAGTCGGAGTGAGCACCGACTTTTTTGTTTTGCGCCATATCCGAATAGTGTAGTTTCATGGATCCATCTAAATTACTCCAGGTTTTACTAACTTTATGTAAAATTTCAGTTAGGTTCGTAGATAAAGATGGGTTTAAGTTGTGGTGGAGATTATCAAAAATAACTGGTATACCTATGCTATCACTTAATTGTAAAACATCAGAAATATTATAGGACCGCTCATCGTTTTCAATAACCAATCTTTTTTTTGAGGAGCTCGATAACAATTTAAAGTTTTGTTTAAATCGCATAAGGGACTCTTGTTTGTTATTATATACTCCTCCAACGTGTATTATTATTTTACAGCTGTAGTCTACGTTCAATGAGTCTAGAAAAGTACAGTGGTATTCTATGTCCTTAATTGATTTTATAACAGTTTGCTGGTCCGGAGAGTTTAATACAGTGTACTGGCCAGGATGCATGGATACTCTAATGCTATTATTTTTAATGAATTTTTCAATTTCAAGCAGCTCATCCTTAAAAGCCTTTGTCCAATTTATAGTATTAATTTCATGGCTCCCAAAGGGAATAATATCAGAACTTATTCTAAATAGGTAAATTCTATTGTCTATGTTGTATTTTAATATTTTATTTAAGTCCAAAAGATTCGACCTACTAGTTTCTAAAAACTTATCAACTGTAAAATTTTTTAAAATAAATCTTCTATTAGTTTTATAATTAACACCAAGAGAAATACAAGCATAGCCTATTTTCATACAAAACACCTCTTTATTTACATATGAACATAGTATATACAGATTTAATTATATTTAACGCTAAGAATCATATAGGATATTTCTCTTATTATGAACTCCCGCAGGTTTGAAGATTCTCAAGTATTAATCGTATATTATAGCTTTCCCTTGTTCCCTTAGTTTTTTTAAAGTTGTAAGCATATTGTTTATCTCTTCATCGGAATGTCTTTCCCATGAACCTAATTCAGCTACTATTTTTAAAGGAGATTTAGACCTATATGATCGTGTAGGATTACCAGGAAATCTTTTGTCAGTTAAGTTCGGATCATTTTCGAAATCTTCTAACGGTTCGACAATATAAATCCTTTCCTTTAAGTCAGATGTTGCTAATTCAGCACCCCATTTAGCCGCATCTAATGTTGCAGTAAAGTATATATAGTTGGACTTTTTATCTTGGTAATTTGATAAGTGTTGTGGTACTAATAGATCTCCAATTTTTAGTTCTGCTTTAGTACCATGAAAGAAAGGTCCATTATCTAACACATCCTGTTTGTTATGCATATTGATCCACCTCTTATTTTAGTTTATGTATAACATTATAGTGTAGAAATTATAAGAAAAGTAGTCTCGAAATAATATGTAAATAATGGTATAATATTAGTAGAGAGTGTTTTGAACGGCAATTACCAATTCAATTAGTGATTTATGCACATTCTTATCCAGATGCGCAATTGATCACACTTATTGTAGTTGCACACTTATAAATAGACTTTTAATAAGTTGAAGGTGTAGTAATTTGAGAAAACTTAAGAGGAATCCCAGAACACCTTATTTTATAGTAATGGATTCTACTGTGTTGTGATGTGAAACTTTTAAATCATAGTGAGATATTGTATTTCTTTCTCACATTCTTATAAACTGCTCTCTTTTTTCTCTATTAGGTTCTTGTTTAATTCTGTATGCATCGATATTATGAAAAGTAATATCAGAATCTTCATCAATACCTGCACCTGCTACCATATGAAAACTTCTACTTACCACCCTAGCTCTACTTTTGCAGGGATTTCGCAACTCATAAATTGACACGTTACCAATTCCACTCATAAGATATATCATTAGAGTTGAGTGGTGGATTCACTATCACAAATGAAATTGAAAGTATAGTAATTATAAGAATTGAAATTAATATAGTAACTTAATTATAGTTAATCGACTATATTAACAGAGTAATTATATCTAACTTTTCAGACTATATATAGTAACAATATTTTCTTATTTTAGCTATATCACACTTAATTGTTTAAAAGAAAATGAATTTATTTTCTTAAAATAAATAAAAAAGAAGTCCTGCATTATTGCAAGACTTCTCGTTAACCACCTAAGGTTATATCTTGTTCGCTATACCATTTTAAAGCATCATGCACATGTTGTTCTTTAAAGTCAGGCCAATATTCATCTACTACGAAGAAATCCGCATATACAGATTGAACGGGTAGAAATCCACTAAGACGTCTTCTACCACCCCATCTAATAATTAAATCAATTCTTGAAATATCATTAGAATTAATATATTTATAACAGTTTAGCTTGGAGTTATTTGTTTCTTCATTAAGCTTAGCTAAGTCCCATTGCCAACCGTAGTTAACTAGGAAGTTGACTTTAATACTCCCTTTACCAAAGGTTTTACGCTCCCTAAAAGGTAGCAGTTCCTTAGGAAACATAGGGGAGTCTGAGTTTCCTAAAACTAATAAAGCAGCATCCTCTTTTGCTAACATTTGAACTGCCTTAATGCATGCGTTAGTAAATGCCAGTCGCTGAACTGTTGGACGCTTTGTATTATCTACAGTAAAGCCATAGTATGTAATTTCTTTAACACCCAATTCTTTACATATACGAAACATGTCCATACCAGGGTCTAGTCCTAAATCATAGCCTTTTTCTTTTGTTAGACCTTGGTTTTCGGCCCATCTTCTATTGCCATCAGGTATAATGCCGATGTGATTAGGTATTCGCATTACTTATCCTCCTAAAAATTAAAATATATTTCTATTATTGACATATATTTCATTAAGATACATATCAATAGAAAATTTAATAATTAATACTAATAAGAATATTAAAAAAATTGTTGAAATAATACGGTAAAAGTCTTAGAATATATTATAATTAGGTTTAAAACTATTATAATTATTATAGGACAGGGGACTTTATTTTATGAACTTATCTAGCAGGATTATATCTATGCAGGAATCACCAATAAGAAAGCTAGCACCATATGCTGTTGCTGCTAAAAAAAGTGGAAAAAAGATTTATCATTTAAATATTGGACAGCCAGACATACTAACACCGCCCGCCTTTATGGAAACTGTAACAAACTACAGTGAAAAAGTACTTGCGTATTCGCCATCGGAAGGAATACCGGAGCTAATCCAATCAATTATTCAATACTACAAAGGATACGAAATCGATTTCGAAGAAGACGAAATATTAATTACAAATGGGGGATCTGAAGCACTACAATTTTCTATTATCGCCATAGCAGATGCTGGTGATGAGATTTTAGTTCCTGAACCTTTCTATGCCAATTATAATAGCTTCTGTTCTGCAGTAGACGTTAATATAGTGCCGGTTACCTGTAGAGCTGAGGAAGGATTTCATTTGCCACTAAAAAGCTATATAGAAGGTTTCATAACTCCCAAAACGAAGGCTATAATGGTATCACACCCTGGAAATCCAACGGGGGTAGTATATACTAAGGAAGAAGTAAAATTATTGTGTGAAATAGCTATAGAGCATAATCTTTTTATTATTTCTGATGAAGTTTACAGGGAATTTGTTTATGATGGTTTAGAATTCTTCAGTTTTGCAAATGTGAAGGAAACAGAAGATAGAGTAGTTATAATTGATAGTATTTCTAAAAGATTTAGTGCATGTGGGGCTAGAATAGGGTGTATAGCCAGTAAAAATAAGCAACTAATAGCACAAATATTAAAGCTTTGTCAAAGTCGTTTGTGTGCACCAACACTTATGCAAATAGGAGCTATACAACTTTACAATACACAAGAGAACTATTTTAAATCAGTAAATAAGGAATATGAAAAGAGAAGAGATATTATTTATCAATCTTTGAATAATATACCTAATGTAATATGCAGAAAACCTACAGGTGCATTTTATGTAATAGCAAAGCTACCTATAGAAGATGCAGAAGACTTTTCAATTTTTCTTTTAAAGGACTTTAGTATTAACAATGAAACAGTAATGCTGGCACCAGCCAAAGGCTTCTACTCAACACCAGGATTAGGGAATGATGAGGTTAGAATTGCATATATATTAAAGGAAGAAGACTTAATTAGTGCTATGGAAATACTCAACAAGGGTTTGATTCAGTATTTAAATAATAAAAACATGTTACCTAAATAGGAAACATGTTTTTTAACATTTATTATAGAATAATTACATTTTTTTATAGAAAAATGTCTTTATAGGGGCTAGATTGTATCTATTAGGTAATATGATTTGTTCTGTACTTCCAACAAAAAGAATGCCATCCTTTACTAAGGAATCATGGAATTTATGATAAATTTCATGCTTAGCTTCTTCAGTAAAATAAATCATAACATTTCTACAAATTATTAAATCACAATTTTTTGGGTACGTATCCTTTAATAAATTGTGCTGCTCAAATGTAACTCTACTCTTAATACTTTCACTTATTTTATAGCTATCGCTTACTTGAGTAAAGTATTTATCAATATGTACTTTGGGTAGGTTCGCAACACTCTTTGCAGTATAGAGGCCTACTTTTGCCTTATTTATTGCACCTAAATCAATATCCGTAGCTATAATATTAATTTGATTCAAAGGTAGAAATTTTGTTAATAGCATAACTAAAGAATAAGGCTCTTCTCCAGTTGAGCAGGCTGCACTCCATATTTTAATATTTGATTTATTTTTTAATAGAATCGGGAATACTTCAGCTTCTAGAACATCCCACTGTTGAGGATTACGATAAAACTCAGATACGTTTATAGTAAGGTAATTTATAAACTCATCAAATATCTTTGAATTAGTAAATGCATTAAAATAGTTATCGAAATCATTAAATCCATTTCTTTGCATTAGAGACTCAATTCTTCTTTTCATTTGACGTTCTTTATAGGAAGATAAATCAATCCCCGTTTTTTTGTATACCTTCTGTTTAAAAATTTCATATCCGTCCATAAAATCTCCCCTTTTGAACATGGTTTTATTGTATAAATCAATTATAGCATAAAAAAATAAAGAGTCTAGGACTCTTTATTTCTTTATAACATCACCTATAGTAACTGATGTATCATCATTATTATATTCAATTTTTTCTTCAACAGGTTCGTTAGCTGCAGTAATACTTAAGCTTATACGTTTATCTGTTGTATTAATGTCTAGTACCTTTACTTTAACTGATTCACCAACTTTTAATCTATCTGATGGCTTAGCAATATGGTCTGTACTAATTTGAGAAATATGAACTAGTCCATCTAATCCAGGCTTAAGTTCAATAAATGCACCGAAGTCTGCTAGTCTAACAACTTTACCTGTTACAATATCGCCTACGTTAAGTTCATTTTGGATATTGTCCCATGGTGCTACTAGCGTGCTTTTAATACTTAAAGAAATTTTATCTTTTTCTTTATCAAAATCTAGTACTTCAACTTTAACTTGGTCACCAATTTTTAAAATTTCAGATGGATGTTTAACTCTTCCCCAAGATAATTCAGAGATATGAACTAAACCGTCAAGTCCGCCTAAATCAATAAAAGCACCAAAGTTAGTTATTTGTCTAACAGTACCTAATAAAACCTTGCCTTTTTCTAAAGTACTATAAATTTCTTTTTTATTCTTTTTGTTTTCTTCTTCTAATACTGCTTTTCTTGTTAAAACTACTTTATTTTTCTTTCTATCTATCTCAGTTACTTTTGTGTTAAAAGTTTTTCCTACAAATTCATCAAGATTTGAAACATATCTATCAGATAATTGACTTGCTGGGATAAAACATCTTACATTTCTTGCTATAGCAATAACTCCACCTCTTACAGCTTCAGTTACTTTTGCTTCAACTATAGATTGAGATTCTTGTATTTTTTGAAGGTCTTCCCATCCTTTTTCTGCATCCACTCTTTTTTTAGAAAGTAAGATGTTTCCTTCCCCATCATCACTTTTAATTACATAAACTCTTATTTCATCACCTGGTTTAACTAATTCTCTTGGGTCTACAGAATCGTCATTTGAAATTTCATCCCTTGGAATAACACCGTCAGATTTATAACCTATATTTACAGCTATTTCATTAGCAGTTACGTTAATAACCTTTCCTGTTATTATTTCTCCACGACGAGGAACACGCATAGATTTTTCTATTTCCTCCATAAAGCTTTCCATTTCGTTAATCATGAGATTGCCTCCTTATTATAATAAATATGTAACTTACACATAAATTAACATACTTATAAATTTACTATATTTCTTTTAATATTTCAACAATATCTTTTATTATCCAGCTAGGTGCAGAGGCACCAGCTGTTACACCAATAACATTATATTTTTTTAACTGATCTATTGGAAGTTCATCCTTTGACTGAATAAGAAAGGCAGCGTCTGGATTAATACTATGACAAATTTCCAATAACTTCTTAGTGTTAGAGCTATGATTATCTCCAATTACTACCATTGCATCTACTTCTTTAGCTAAGTTTCTCGTAGAATCTTGTCTACGCTTTGTTGCTGTGCAGATAGTATCGAACTTTTTAATATCATTAGTTTTATTTTCTAAGTCTTTACTTATCTCACAAAACAGTTCAATTGGCATTGTAGTTTGGGATACTAAACATATCTTATCTATAAATGAAATATTTTTTGTCTGGTCAATAGAGTTTATTATAATTGCCTCGTTATTGCACCATCCATTAATACCAATAACTTCAGGATGATCTGGACTTCCAACTATAATTATAGTATAACCTATTAAATAATAATCTTTTACTATATTTTGAATTCTTTTAACATAAGGGCATGTAGTATCTACGATTTCTAAGCCTTTTAATTTGGCTTTTTCATAAACTTCCTCAGGAACACCATGGGAGCGAATGATAATAATACCATTACTAATATCATCTAAGTCATCAACCGCTTTAATGCCTTTTTTTTCTAACTCATTTACTACATGGGTATTATGAATTAATGGTCCTAAGGTATATAATCTCTTATCTATATTTTCTTCATTCATTTTAGAAAAAACAGTGTTAATTGCCTTTTCAACTCCAAAACAAAATCCCGAATGCTCAGCTAATATAACTTTCATATGTCCTCCTTAAAATACAACTTTTACAGTATTCGATAAAAAAATAATAAATCCTTCAATTTTTAATAGTATTGTTAGAATTTTAATAAATTTTATTACAGTAATAATTATATCTAATTACTAAGTATTAAACAAATAATGATATAATATAAATATGTTAAATGTTAAAGGGGAGGAATAATATATGATTTTGAAAGAACTTTTCGAAAAGGGTGTAGATTTCCAAACATTTATTAATCTTGATGGGGATATTAACAGGGACTTAATCCTTAACACATATAATAATATTATTATAGATGGTACATTAATTAATTCTATTAAGCTTATTAAGAAAAGAATAAATGTATTAAGTTTTGCTGAAATATGGTGTCCTGATTGCAAGATAAACGTACCCTGCCTTTTTAAGTTAACAGAAATTAATTCTAATATACAGATGAGAATTGTCCCTAGAGAAGGGAATGAAGAAGTGATGGAAAAATATAAATATGAAGGTAAGATAAGAATACCAACTTTTGTGGTGTTAGATGAGGAATTTAATGAGTTAGGTGCCTTTATAGAAACACCTAAAACACTAAAGAGGGTAATTAATACAGGTAATGAACTACAAGTTATTATAGCTAAGCGGAAGTATAATAAAGGGGGATACTCAATAGATACTATTGAGGAAGTATTAAGTATAATAGTATAAAGAAAAAACTAACCGATTTTAAAGAACAAATCGGTTAGTTAGGACTTATTTAGCTAAATAATATTTCTAAAGAAAATGTGAATTATTATAAATACGAAAAGTAAAGGAATTAAAGTCTTATGTAGTTTCAACCAAGTTTTACTAAAAAGTATTTTTTTTCTTCCGAAAGTAGTAATGCATCCCATAAAAATTACCGTAAAGAGTACTAAAGTGCCCGTATGTAGTCGTATAGTTCCTAATGCCATAAAACCATGAATTAGTCCTATTAGTACAATAGTAAAGCCTAGAAGAGGATGATAATTTCGAGCACTTTTATAAAGGGCTAATAACTCTGGTTTTCGTTTTTTTAGATACATTCTTTTAAGTGGATATATAAGTACCATAAAAATAATTAGTACTGAATTTAGCCAACCTAGAGCGTCTACCATATAAAGCCTCCTTTCAGGTAATAAATAGTTATTTAAAGGGCTAAGATTAATTATTTTGAAAGAATAATTTAGCAAACAATGTAACAGAGGTAACTACATTAATACATATTCAAAAGAAAACTTTTTTATGGCTACATTAGTAAAAAACAGTCAATTATTTTTATTCTAAAAATATGACATAAAAGTAATAGTGCTGCATGCCAATAGACAAAATTTTACATATGTGTTATTATAGTAACGGATTTAAAAAATGGGGGGGAATATAATGTTTAACAAGAGAAAAATGTTATCATTATTTGTTGCTTTACTAATGATAACAACTGTATTAGTTGGGTGTGGGAGCAAAAGCACTAGCGGTGTCGTGAAAACTCCAAAAGAGATGGTATATGATGCTTTTATGAATGATTTAGATGTTAAAACACAAGAATTCAAAGTAGATATGTCAATGAGTTTAAGTGGTACAAATGTTAATGATCCTCAGTTTGACTTTATTTCAAATATGCTTAATAACTCAAGAATTGTACTAAATGGTAAAACTGATACTGCTGCGAAAAAAGCTGAAATTAATGCAAATGTAAACATTGGTGGAATGTCATTTGAAGGTAAAATGTTTATTAATGATAGAGTTATTGCTCTAAATGTTCCAATTCTTGGTATGATGATGAATGATCCTAGATTAGCGACAGGATATGTTGTTATAGACTCTGATAAATTAATGGAAGAGCTTGGTCAAGAACAGGTGGATTTATTCGGAAATGATGAGGAAATGGTTAAGCTTGCAACAAAAATAGTTGAAATGTATTTAGATTTACTTGAAGAAAGTATGTTTAAAAATAATGGAAAAAAAGAAATAACTATTGCAAATTCAAATACTAATGCAACTGAAATTGATATTAATATTGGAGAAACCGAATTAAAAGATATTTTCACAAATGCATATACAATGATAAATGATCCTGAATTTGCTGACCTTTTATTTGAACTAGTAACTATTTCAAATCCATATATGACAAGAGCTGAGTTTGATAATGACTTAAACTCATTGAGAAGAGAAATAGACCAAAATTTTGACGGTGATTTCGATAAAGTATTTGAACAAATCAAAGAAGTTATCGATTTCGATAACACTTCTATAAAGATGAGTTTATATATTAATGATAAATCGAATATTGTTAAAGCGGTTTCTGATATTTCATTAAATTTTAGGGACAATGAAACATCTGTTTTATTTGATTTATTTGTTGAAACTGACGCATGGAATATAAATCAACCTTTAACTATAGAAATACCAGAATTAAATGAAACAAATAGTGTAGATTTTTATGAGTTGCTTTTTATGTACTTAGGAAATGTATACTACTAGACTAAATTTATATAGGGACTGGTTAACGCCAGTCTTTTTTTTATAGTAAATCTATTTATGAGGTGGGTAAATGCATCAAATTTTATTAATTGCAATGAAAGATATGAAAAGAGACGGGTTAAGGGCATATAAAAAGCTTTTGTTAGTTACTTTTGCAAGTCTAATCACAATAGTTTCTATTTCAAATGGTCTTAGTTTCCTTTTTAAAGAGGGATTATTTATAAATAAAGCTAATGTGGTTGTAGTAAATGAAGATGCACATCCTCTATCAAACCTTTTACTGCATCAAGTATCTGAGGATCAAAATATAAAAAACATTTTAGATATATTAGTTCTTCAGAATGTTGAAGAAGCTGAAAAAACTGTGGAAAATAATAATGCGATGGCAGCAATAATTATACCCAAGGGCTTTATAAATAGTTTAGAGGTTGGAAGGAATTATCCTGTACAGCTGATAACTAATAGTGCAAGTCCGGTTCAGTCAAAAGTAATTGAATCCTTACTTAATAGTTATATGAAAAGTGTATCAGCTGGTCAAAGTGCTGTAAATGCAGTGTGGGATTACTATGGAATGACAGACATGTCATATGAAGAGAAATCTAAAAAAATTGACTCAGTAATAAATGATATTACATTTAGAGTCTATTTAGCCAGAAGTAATGTATTGAATAAGGAAACTATATTGAGTATTAATAATATATCATCTATGGAATTTTATCTTTTTTCTGTTTTAGTACTTTTAACAATGTTTATTGCAATAACAGGTGGAAAAGAGGTAATCTATGAACGGAATAATTTAGTTTTTAAGAGATTACGCTTAGGTGGTGTTAGTGGATTCAAATATTTATTAGGAAAATATATATATTTATTTTGTAAAATATTGATCCAATCTTCCTTTATTTTAATAATTACATTGTTTATATTAAATACAAATATTAACAAAGAATTTCTATTATTAATTTTGTTATTTGTTCTAGTAAACTGTTCAGTTATTTCCTTAGGTTTATTTGCATCATTGTATATAGGCTCTGAAGATAAATATGTTACTATGGGTAATTCATTTATTTTAATTATGGCAATTATAGGTGGTAGCTTCATACCTACAATATATTTACCTGATAATATAACAATACTATCTAGATATACACCTAATTATTGGGCTTTGAATGGGTTTATAGGGATATTTACAAATAATCAGAAGGATGTTCATACATCTTTAATGGTACTAGCATTAGTAACTATTATGTTCTTCATTGCTTCTATTACGACATTGACATATAAGGAAAGGTGTGGAAAAAGTTGAAAGCTCTACTTATTGCGAAACTAAGAATTAAGCTAATACTAAAATCACCTAGAAATATAGTCTCTCTATTTCTTTTTCCTTTAATATTGATATATTTAATTTCATATATTTATAGCCCTAATACTGTAAGCACAGTTCCGATAGCAGTTGTTGATAAGGATATTAGTGGATATTCTAAAATTTTGATTTCTCTTATTAAAGAAAATGATGTTATTTCTGTTTTGGAAACAAATGAAGAAAATGCTAGAGAACTAATAAGAAAAAATAAAATTGAGGGAGCATATATTATTGAACATGGGTTTGAAGAACTAATTAAAGGAGATAAATATCCTAAAATAACAGTGCTAAAGTCAGGAGCTGCCATAGGTGCAGATACAATTAGTGAAATAATTGCTAGTGGTGTTGTTAGATTATTGAGTAATGCTAGAGCAGCTAATATAGTTGTAAGTGAATATGAATGGAGAGGTATAACATATCTTAGTAAAGATGTACTGTGGCAAAATGTTTTTGATACTTCTGAGTCTTATTGGTATCCGGAACAACTAATGAAACTTAAACATAGGCAAATTAATGGTGCTGTTGAAATTGGTGGGGATAGTCTAGGGAATATGGGATTAGGCTCAGGATATATTGGTATAATTATAACTTTCCTAGTATTATCATTAGGGTATATATTTACAACAATAGTAACAGAAAAAAGAGAGGGAACTTTAATAAGACTATATTTATCCCTAAGTGAAATGGAAATTATACTAGGCTATCTATTATCAATGATGTTCTTTTTAATTGTTCAAATTTTAATTTTACATTTAATTTTTAGTAAGGTATTTAATATCTTCTATGGTATTCCGATTTACTCCTTTTTTATTATAATGCTTTTATATAGCATCTATATTTCGTCTATAGTAATGACTATAGCAATTAGGATGAATATTACAGAGAGTTTAAATAGTTATTATTCAATAGTAGTTATTCTAACATCAATTGTTGGAGGATGTTTTTGGCCAGTAGAACTTC
The DNA here is from genome assembly GCF_018141405.1 of Serpentinicella alkaliphila. NCBI lineage: Bacteria > Bacillati > Bacillota > Clostridia > Peptostreptococcales > Natronincolaceae > Serpentinicella > Serpentinicella alkaliphila. Next base: position 3,054,490 of record NZ_CP058648.1, on the reverse strand, counting down.
TTTCCCGTCCATTTCAGTACATAGCTCTATTTACTCCTCAAGGTCTATTTTTATACATTATTAAACTTACTAGAATCGGGGCTTATTTTGAGGTAATAGCATATTCCCTATTAATAATTACTATTAGCATTCTACTTATTCGTTATAGCGCTAAAAAGCTTTCTATAATTATTCAAGGTGAAATATAATGTTTAAACTGCTATAATTATTATAATTTATTAAAGATAACGTCTAGCTTAAGGAGGAAGCTCATTTAATGATATTAATAAAATCAATAAAAACAGGATTTATAAAAGGGATAGAAACTACTTGGATGTTAGGAAAAGTGGTAGTCCCTGTATACTTAATAGTTACAATATTGAAATATACACCTGTAATTGATTGGATTACTATTCTGTTTACACCACTTATGACCCTATTCAATTTACCAGGTGAGGCAGCTATAATTCTGGTCCTAGGGAATGTTTTAAATATTTATGCAGCTATAGGTGCAATAAGTGCAATTAATCTAAGTACCATGGAAGTGACTGTAATCTCAATAATGCTTTCTTTCTCACATTCACTATTAATCGAGACGGCAGTTACTAAAAAATTAGGTATAGGGGTAAAAAAGGTTGTTTTAATAAGAGTTGGGCTAGCCGTGATATCAGGGATAGTTGTAGGTCAATTAGGAGGACTATTATGATTATTGAAATTTTAAAAGAAGGTATTATAGGAAGCTTTAACTCAGTTTACTCTATAGCAATGATTGTATTTCCAATTATGATAGGACTCCAAATATTGAAGGATTTTAAGGTTTTAGATAAAATAGCAAATATGTTTAGATTTGTGACAAAGCTATTTAATATTTCTGTAGATGCAGTATTTCCACTATTAGTTGGGGTCATTTTTGGTATTTCCTATGGAGCAGGAGTTATTATTCAAAGTTCTAAAGAAGGAGATATATCCTATAGAGATTTATTTTTAATATCTGTATTTCTAATTACTTGTCATGCTGTTATAGAGGATACTCTAATTTTCGTTGCAGTGGGTGCTAACGGCTATTTTTTATTAGGGGTCAGACTTATTTCAGCAATTTTATTAACTTATGTATTGGCTAAAAGAAAAATAGAGGATGAAGAGAATAGCATACAAAAGGAAGAATGCATAGTTATAAATGAATAATATGTGAATAATTCACAAATACTATATTGTCAAAAAGTATTTACATACAAAAAAAATTATTATATAATTTCATTTATGGGATTTGATTTGTCCCATAAATATATGTGCTGATGTAGCTCAGGCGGTAGAGCACTTCCTTGGTAAGGAAGAGGTTCGTGGGTTCAAGTCCCATCATCAGCTCCAATAAAATTCTCTAAAATGCGCCTTTTGATGAAGAGTATCATGGGGTGCATTTGCTATTTTTTGCTTACTAATCATACGTTAATTTAATTATACATGAGTTATGCAGTTGACTCCATATACTGGGAATTTTGCACAGTAAACCAACCTAACAATAAATTCTTCGGCCAAAATTTATCAATAAGTCTTGCAAATTGCCTAACTTCTGTGTCAAAATGTACTTGTATAGTTTGAAAGCATTGCTGTGCTTTTATAACGATACGGTATGTGGCGTTGAAAAAGTTTCGGACCATTTCGCCGTGGGTGAAGCCTTCTTCAGCGCCTTTATTATTGAGTTCCCATCTTGCATAGACAAGTAAAGTTTCTGCTGTAAAAATGAGCTCAATATGGGCGTAATGATGACTTTCCGACGTTGAGTGGCAAGAATTCAACCCCAGTTCTTGTTTTGCAGTTCTAAAAAAAACCTCAATGCTCCAACGCTTAATATATGCATCTAAAGCTTCTTCAGGATTATCGACCCTATTACTAATCAAAAGGTAAGCCCCACGATATGTAGCTGCAACCTCTTTGTTTTTCTCAAATTCATCCTTCATCATTTCAGTATCTTCTTTGAGTCTTGTAGCTACAACTGCTGCAATAGGCGTATAACGATACTTAGTTACTACTTTACCCTGCTTTCCAACTAAACGGTAGGGTAACTTGATATAAATATTAGGTATGGATATAGCACTTACTTTATCTTTGGCACCACTAATAAGAAGTTTGAAAAAAACTTCTTTAATAAGCATTGAAGGCTTTACAGGGATAAAGCGTTCTCGGCCTGTAATATTCTCAATTTCTTTTCGATAAAGTGCTGTATTACGTTTTGCCTTAGTAACCCAATCATATTGATGATCTGTGAGCCAATTAAAAAAGTCTTTGCATAAAAACCAGCGGTCCATGGCAACCCATAGTACCCCTGTGTAAATCCGGCGAATATCCATTAGCATTTCTTTTGAAAGATCTATTTTTGTCTGTTTTTCATCGCTATTTTCTACCTTACGCCAAATACGCCAAAACAATGGATATTTAAGTCCGTTCTTTAATACAACAGTTGTAGCAACTATATTCATACACCAGATATTTATTTTAATGGAGCTATCATATAACCAACAAAGGAAAGGGATTTTCTTTCCATGGGCATGAGCCACCTTTGTATCATCAAGTACAATAACATCTCCTTCAGTAAATGCAGTTTCTTCTTCTTGTTGTAGTCTTTGTACTCTTTTAAAACTAAATAAACCCCAATTATAATCAGTTGTAAAAAAGCGGCTAAAGGTATATTGAGCCATTTTAAGATTCCGAAACATCGGTTGTAATAAGCTATCCTTAGTAGCATAATCAGAAATACGTGAGACAGAATTTTTATTAGCAATAAGTCCTACCACATAAGCAAAAGCAATAAGCCAAGTGGGTACACCATTACGTTTTACAATACCCGATTGCGTAAGCAGAAGTGAAAAATCAAATTTATCCCAAATTGCTTTTAAAACTGGCGTTCCGCCCCCATTTCCTTGTTGTAAATTTCTATATTTCGGTTTCCCAAGAGTCATATTTATCACCCATTCATCAAGAGTAATGGCTATTAATACCATTCACTTTGATTATTGGGGCGGGTTTAAAAAGTCAAGTCTTTTTTGCTATTTCAAGACATATAAAACAAAAATATTTTTTAGTATATTATAATATACGATACATCAGTCTTATTTACATTTATTTACACGAACTGCATAACTCATGAATTATATACAAATATACCAATATATACCGATTTGTATCGACAAAATACGACAGATTTCTTAACTATTTTGATGTAAAATGTTGCTAAACTAGTTAATATTTAATATACTTAAAGTACACGATGAAAATAGCAAACTTATTGAAAGATAGGGACGCAAAGCCTTGGGTCTAAGGGTTATATTAGCCTATGATTGCCAGGTTGCCAAAACGTAAACAAAACTTTATTTAATATAAAATTTGTTTTGATATTTGGCACTGATTACAGTGCTTCTTTTTATAGTTAACTTAAATTTGATTGTACAACTCTACTAATAAGGGGAAAGAGCTATGTCAAAAGTTAATAACCTAAAAAACAGCACCGTAAATAAGAATAAATTAATATATTGGCCATTACTGATAGGGGTTATAGCTATTTTAACTGTAAGTTTAGCCAGTTATTTTATAAGCAAAAACCTACTAATTAAGCAATTAGAACAAGATGGTATAAATATGGCTAAGATAACCACTAAGAAAATAAGTAGTGGTATTTTATCAGTTGAAATAATTAATAATTTAATAGATGATAAAATTAAATTATCAGGAAAAACTGTTCTAAAAAATAGAGAAAATTTAAGTAATGAGCTCTTAATAAAGATTGCTGAGGATTTTAACATAGATGAAATAAATTGGTATAGCCCTCAGGGGAGTGTAGTATACTCAAACTTAAAAGAACACATCGGTTGGACTCCCCCAGCAGATCATAATGTACAATATTTTAAAAGTAGTGATGATTTAGAATTAGTTGAAGAAATAAGAGCCTGTACTATAATAGGAAATCATTTTAAATATGGATACTTTAAAGATAGTGAAGGAGCATTTGCTCAGGTAGGGATTATAGCTAGTAAAATTCAGGAGCTCACAAATTCATTTAGCTATCAGCAAATAGTAGATAGCTTAGCTAATGAAGATACGGTTCTTTATGCCCTTATATTAGACAAAAATTTAAAAGCTATAGCTGACTCTGATTATGAGGATATAGGACTTATATATGAAAATGATGAGGAATACATAAATGCACTTGATGGCAAACTTTCAGGGGTAATATGGCATTATGATAGAATAGGTCAAAATGTATTAGAAATTGCTGCTCCTATTTATAGGGGAAATGATATTATTGGTATTTTAGGTATAGGTTTATCTATGGAAAATGTTTATTCTTCCATATATTTTATCATATTAAGCTTTACAATTATTACAGTTATAATGGTATTGTTTTTTTATTGGATTCAAAAAAGAAATGTAATACAACCTATAAGACAATTAGACGAGAATATTAAGCAAATAGATATAGAAAACAATCTAGACTATATATTGCCATTACCAGAACGAGATACTTTTATTGGTCTATTCTCAACAATTAATAATTTAATTTATAGGGTTAATAAGTCTTTTCACCAATTAAAGGAGAAGGAAGAATATATAAGTCATATAGCCTATCACGACCCACTAACAAACCTACCTAATAGAAGGCTGTTTACAGAAAAACTGGAAAGTGAGTTAAACAGTAATAGAAGTGGTGCGGTAATGATATTAGATATTGATAATTTTAAAGGGATTAATGATACTTTGGGTCATATTTTCGGTGATAAGGTTTTACAAAAGGTAGCGGATAATCTTTTGGAAATAAAAGAAGAAAATATCTATTTATCTAAATTTGGTGGTGATGAATTTTTAATCCTTTTAACCGGTGAAGATGATATTACTAAAATAGAAAATTATGTTATAAGAATTATGGCTGCCGTAAGTACTAAGCTAGAAATAGAAGGTCACGATATTTACTTAACCTGTAGTCTAGGGGTTACTTTATATCCTATAAATAGTAATAATGTTGATCAGTTGATTATGAACGCTGATATGGCCTTATATAGCGTAAAAAGTACCGGTAAAAATAACTACATGTTCTTTAGTGAAGAGATGGTAGATAAAGTAAATCAAAAAATTACAGTTGAAAATATCCTTCGAAAGGCATTGAAAGACAATGGGTTTAAGCTTTTATATCAACCCCAAGTATGCACATTTACAGGAAATATAGTTGGATTTGAAGCACTACTAAGAATTAAAGATGAAAATGTATCCCCTGGGCAGTTTATTCCAGTAGCAGAAGAAACTCGAATGATTATTGAGATTGGAAGGTGGATAACCGAAGAGGTAATAAATCAAATTAATTCTTGGAAAATTAAAGGTCTAGATATTAAACCTATAGCAATAAATTTCTCAGCGGTACAATTAGATGATGAAGATTATTTCATATTTTTAAAGAATAAGCTAGAAGAAAACCGTATAGAAGCTAAATACATTGAAATTGAAATAACTGAAAGTCTATTTATGGAAAGAAAAGATAAGACAATAGAATTTTTAAAACAACTAAGGTCTCTAGGGGTTAAGATCGCATTGGATGATTTTGGTACTGGCTATTCATCTTTAAGTTATCTTACATTTTTACCTGTAGATAAACTTAAAATTGATAAAACTTTAAGCGATAGATACCTAGAACTAAATAATTCTAAAGTAATTGAAGGAGTAATTTCTTTAGCTCATAGCCTAGATTTAGAGGTAGTAGCAGAAGGAATAGAAGATTTAGAGCAATATAATCAGTTACAAATAAGCAAATGTAATTATATTCAAGGTTATTTATTTAGTAGGCCATTAGAAGTCGAAGCAGTTGAAAAAATATATTATGATAACCTTTTAGAAAAAATTAATTATTCAAGATAGTGTTAACTATAAAGAAAAGTAGTTGCTATTGGGGGGTAGCAACTACTTTTCAAAAACTTTAAATATGAATTTATGTTTGGTATTTAATAGTATAAACATTTTTAATTTATTCATTCTGTAAAATAAAAAAATTATAAATAAACATTAGGGTATCTATCAGTAAAGAATCAATATTTAGTATTTTTGAATAAAAACTAAATTTGATAACAAACTAATATAGTCAACAAATAGTTTTGTATCAAATTAATACGTAATAATCTTATTCACAAAATAAAAAACTTGTCTTTTTGTTAGTTATTTTGATAAAATTATAGTACATATTTCCTATTAATTGGATTAGGAATTTTTAAAATTTTTAGAATAGTAAATAAACTCACGGATCTCTATTGAAATTAAAGGGTTTGAAGGTTATAATAAAATATAGTGAAAATTTAACATGAAAAGTTGGGGACATTAAATGAAAGATAAATATATAGTTTATTTTATAAGTAAAACGAAGAAAAAGATGACAAAGTATATAGAAGAAAAATTGTATGAGTATGAAATTCATGATATGGTTCCATCCTATGGTAATATTTTAAGAGCCTTATATGAGAATAATGGGAAACTGAATATGAAAGAGATTGGTCAGTTAGTTGGTAAAGATAAATCTACTGTTACTGCTCTGGTTAATAAATTAATTAAGTTAGGATATATTAGAAAAGATGAATGTCAAGAAGATAGACGTATTTCCTATATTACCCTTTCTAAAAAAGGTAGAGAAATTCAAGGCAAATTCGAGCAGATATCGGCGGACGTTTCTGCCACTGCATATAAAGGCTTTACTCCAGAAGAAAAAGAAACCTTCTTAAGGCTTTTAAAAAAATTAAATAATAATTTTGGAACATCAAAATAGACCACCAGTTGTACTGGTGGTTTTTTAAAATATCAAAGATTAAAAATTCGTTTCTGGCGAGGTGATCAAATGCAGATTAAGGAAATAATGAGCAGTAAAGTTATGTACCTTAAAGATAGCAATACAATAGAAGATGCAATGAAACTGTTTGCTAAAGAGGATATAGATGTAATTTTTATTAATAGTGATAATAGTTTTAATTATGTTACGAAAAAAGATTTAATAAGCTTTATACTAAAGGGCTGCTCGAATAAAACTCTGTTATTAAATGTAAATTACAATGATTATGAGAAAGTGAATGAAAACACTAATATTAGGAAAATCAACAAAATAGAGAAAGAGTACATAGCTGTTATAGACAATAAGGGAAAGCCTATAGGAATAGTAAAGAAGGATGAAGTAAATAGGGTGAAACAGATGAAAATCCTTTCTTTTGAACTAGATGCAGTCATAGAATCATCCTATGATGGTATATATATAACTGATGGACAAGCGAATACATTAAAGGTAAATAAAGCATATGAAAGAATAACCGGTATTAATAGAAAAGAAATGTTAGGCAAAAATATGAAAGAGTTAGTAAAAAAGGGATATATTTCACAATCTGTTACCCTACTAGTCTTAAAAAGACAGGCAGTAACAACGATAGAGCAGGAATTTAGTACTAGAAAAAAAGTTCTTGCAACTGGTACCCCAATTTTTGATGAAGAAGGCAATATTTTAATGGTGGTAACTAATATAAGAGATGTAACAGAATTGGTAGAGCTTAGGAGTCAATTAGAAATTAATAGAGAGTTAACTGAAAAATATTACTCAACTATTGAAGAAATGAAGAAACAGATTACGAAGACTGATCATATGATTGCAGAGGATGAAAAGATTTTAGAATTACTTGAAATTGCTAAACGGGTTTCTCAGGTAGATATTACAGTTCTATTATTAGGTGAAACTGGAGTAGGTAAGGAAGAGGTAGCTAGATTTATACATCAAAATAGCAAGAGAAGAGATAAGCAGCTTATAAAGGTTAACTGTGGGGCAATACCAGAGACATTAATTGAATCTGAGTTGTTCGGGTATGAAAAGGGAGCATTTACAGGTGCAAATAAAGAGGGTAAAAGAGGTTTGTTTGAATTAGCGGAGGGTGGCACTCTTTTATTAGATGAAATAGGTGAATTGCCATTAGATCTACAAGTTAAACTACTTAGAGCATTGCAAGAACAAGAGATAGTTAGAATAGGTGGAGTTAAACCTATCAAAATAAATGTAAGAATTTTGGCCGCCACTAATAGAAATTTAGAAAAAATGGTTAAAGAAAATCTCTTTAGAGAGGACCTATATTATAGGTTAAATGTAATACCCCTACATATCCCACCACTAAGGCAACGAAAGAAAGATATTGTACCGTTAATTTATTTTTTTACTGATAAAATAAATAAAAAATATAATTTACATAAAAGATTCTCATCAGAAGCATTTCATAAGCTTATAAATTATGATTGGCCAGGGAATGTGAGAGAACTTCGAAATATTGTAGAGAGAACAGCTGTAATAACCTCAACAGATGAAATACAAGGCAGTGACTTGCCAGAAAAGATTTCTATATCCAGTGGTTATGTTGATGTCGATATTCATGATGAAATAGTTCCATTAAAAGATATTGTAGGGAAAATTGAAAAAAAGCTAATAGAAAGGGCTTTCGAAAAGTTTGGGAATGTTAGAGATGCAGCAAAGGCATTAGGGATTGACGCTTCAACATATGTAAGAAAAAGAAAGAAGTATCAAAAAAACACGTCGTTGCATAAATACAATTAGTTGCATTTTTACAACAACCTGACTAAACCGTTAAAACACAATGTACAAGTTGAAAATATTAAATATAAAAAAAGATTCGTTGCAAATATGCGGCGGGTCTTTTTGGTTATAAAAGTGTAATAAAAGTTCAGTGCATTAATATTATTTAATCTTCAACGTTTAAGTTTTATTCAGAATTTAAAATTAGTTGGCATAGTACTTGCTTTAATTAAGGTATAAGAAAATAGTTGTATTTTCATAAAAACTAAATATTTAATAATAAATATAAATATTGAAAGGAATGATTTAAATGCCATTAATGACTAAAGAGCAGTATATTGAAAGTATTAGAAAGCTAAAGCTTAAAGTTTATATGTTTGGTAAATTAGTTGAAAATCCTGTAGATGATCCAATTATTAGACCTTCACTAAATTCAGTTGCTATGACCTATGAACTAGCCCTAGACCCTATGTACGAAGATTTAATGACCGTAAAATCTAGTTTGAATGGGGAGAAAATTAATAGATTTACTCATGTACATCAAAGTGCTGATGACCTAGTGAAAAAGATTAAGATGCTTAGGCTATTAGGACAAAAAACAGCAGCCTGTTTCCAACGTTGTGTTGGTATGGATGCTTTTAATGCAGTGTTCAGCACGACATATGAGGTTGATGAAGTATATAATACTAGATATCATGAAAACTTTAAAAATTTCTTACAATATGTTCAGGAAAATGATTTAACAGTTGATGGAGCAATGACAGACCCTAAAGGAAATAGAGGTTTAGCCCCAAGCAAACAGGCAGATCCAGATTTGTTTTTAAGGGTTGTTGAAAGACGAGAGGATGGGATTGTAGTTAGGGGTGCTAAGGCACATCAAACTGGAATTGTTAATTCCCATGAAGTTCTAGTTATGCCAACCATAGCTATGGGACCGGAAGATAAGGATTGGGCTGTTTCCTTTGCAGTTCCAACTAATTCGGAAGGCATATTTATGATATACGGAAGACAATCTTGCGATACTAGAAAGCTAGAGGGTGGAGATATAGATGTAGGTAATAAGACATTTGGTGGACACGAAGCTTTAGTTGTATTTGATGATGTCTTTGTTCCTAATGATAGAATCTTTTTAAATGGGGAAACAGATCTATCTGGAATTTTGGTTGAAAGATTCGCTGGGTATCATAGACAGAGCTATGGTGGATGTAAAGTTGGAGTAGGAGATGTTTTAATAGGTGCTGCGGCTGTTGCTGCTGAGTATAACGGGGCAGATAAAGCCTCTCATATAAAAGATAAATTAATTGAGATGACACATTTAAATGAAACTCTCTATTGCTGTGGAATTGCTTGTTCTTCCGAAGGTCATGAAACAAAAGCAGGTAATTATCAAATAGACCTATTATTAGCTAATGTTTGCAAACAAAATGTAACTAGGTTTCCATATGAAATAGCTAGAATTGCAGAAGATATTGCTGGAGGTTTAATGGTAACTATGCCGTCAGAGGCTGATTTTAAAGATCCTACATTGGGTAAATATATAGATAAATACTTTAGAGGTGTTGATGGTACGCCAACTGAGCATCGTCTAAGAATATTAAGATTAATAGAAAACATTACTCTTGGTTCAGCGGCTGTTGGATATAGAACTGAATCATTACATGGGGCAGGCTCACCTCAGGCTCAGAGAGTAATGATAGCAAGACAAGGTAATTTAAAACATAAAAAACAGTTAGCTAAAAAAATTGCAGGCATTAACTAAGGAGGTTCCGTCGTGTTAGAGATGGTTAAAAGTGTTCTGGAAACTAAAATTAGACCGGAATTAATGAAACACTATGGTGATATTGAATTGGTAGATGTAAATGATGGCGTGGTTACAGTTAAATTACTTGGAAGTTGTAGTCATTGTCCTTCTGCCGTATTTACAATGGAAGACTTAGTTGAATCAACACTTAAAGATAGTATCCCAGAAGTTAAAGAAGTAGTTTTAGATAACTCAGTGAGTGATGAATTGATAGAAGAAGTACTAAATATTATAAGAAAAAATAGATAGGAGATTTCTCTTGAAAATTGGCATTAAATATTGTGGTGGCTGTAATCCAATGTATGATAGAAATGCTTTGTATGAAGCAGTTAAAGTTAAGTATAGTAATATATATACCTTTCATTCTGCTAATTCAAATAATGGTTTTGATTATATTTGGATAATATCAGGATGTAAACGGCAGTGTGTAAATGTAGAAGAAATCAAAGATCGCGGTTATAGGTATATTATTTCCACGGAATTTGATATACAGTTATTTTTCAATGGTTTTAAATGACATATAATACTTATATCCCCCATGTAAGTATTAGTATATAATTTTTTAAGTAACTTCCCTTTGGAAGCAATTTTCTACGATAAGTAGTAAAGTTGCTTTTTTATTTTATATCACCGAAAAAATAGATACACATAAAATATACTGACAATATAGGAAAACAAAAAAATACAACACTTAATATAGTAGGCAGGTGTAAAAGTTGACTATTACAAGAATAAAAAATTTAGTTAGCATTGTTATAACAAATTATAATAACGGAAGATATATTGAGGAATGTTTAAATAGCATTTTAAATCAAACATATAAAGAGATTGAAATTATAGTGATTGATGATGGATCAACAGACTCTTCTGAACATATTATTAAAAAATGGGAAAAGGAAAATTTAAGTAGGTTTCATAGGAAAGATATACTATATTATATTAAGTTGCCTAGAAATATTGGATTTGCAGGTGCGTTAAATCTTGGTTTTTTTATGGCAAAAGGTGAGTTTATTGCAGTACAGGATGCTGATGATATTTCACACGAAAAACGTATTGAAAAGCAAGTTAATTTTCTAAGTAAAAATAAGAATATTGCTGTTGTAGGAACTAATTATGTAGCATTTGAGGATGGGAATTTTAATAAGCAAACGAAAAATCTATGGCTTAAATATGGACTCAATAATATAAAGGAAAGCTATAGTAGAGGTAATCATTGTGTATGTCATGGTACTATTTTATTTCGTGCTGAAATTTTTGACAAGTTAGGTGGCCCGACAAGAAGGCTTGTAGGGGCTGAGGATTATGAGGTTATTTCTAAATTTATAGGTGAGGGTGTTGATAATATTCAAGAGGTATTATACTACTATAGAGCACATCCAAAACAACGTTCTAAAAAATTTTATAGTAAAAAAAAACTAAAAAATTATCAACATAAGGATATACGAGTATTGATGATATTAGATGGTATGGATGTGGGTGGTACAGAAACATATGTATTAACCTTATCAAAATACTTAGTCAAAATGGGTGCAAATGTAGTTATAGCTGGGAGAAATGGTAATCTTTATGGGGATTTTAAAAAAATTGGATGTCCCATATATCTACTAAAAAAAGAGAGGGAATCTTTTGAAAAACAAATTAGGAGTATTATAGAAAGCAAGAACATCAATATAGTGCATTTGCATCATCCAACTTCAGGTTTAGCAACTTTAAATTTATTAGGTAAAATTAAAATTCCAAGTATTTTTACTATACATGGTCTTTACTATAAGCATTTAATGCCACATTTAAAAAAATGTTCAAAGGTAATTAGTGTTAGTGAACCTGTAAAGAAATATTTATTAAACCACAATGTCAATTCTACTCTAATACCTAATGGCATTGATACAATGGAATTCTATCCTGAAAGTAATAGTACATTAAGGAATGAATTAAATATACCCTTAGATGCTTTTGTTATTTTATATGTAAGTCGCTTAGCATGGGGAAAATTGATTGCATGTAAAAAACTCATGCATGTATGTAACGAGCTAAGAAAAATCACTAAACGAGACGTACATTTGGTTGTTGTCGGTACAGGTCAAAATATGAATACTGTAGAAAATCTGTCTAAGCAAATTTGTTTTAGTTCTAATAGAAAATTTATACACCTGTTAGGTGAGAGATTAGATTTAAGAAATTGTTATACTGGTAGTGATTGTGTAGTCGGAGCGGGTAGAGTTGCATTAGAAGCTATGTTCTGTGGTAAACCTGTAGTAGCCATGGGGAACCATGGTTATTTTGGATTAGTAGAGCCTAAGGTTTTTAACGAAGCCTGGTTAAATTATTTTGGTGATCATAATTCCTGTGATGATTACAATACAAATAGATTACTTAAATGCCTGAAATTAATTATATCATCAAAGGAAAACTTATTATTTATAGGAGAATCCAGTCGTAAATGGGTTGCAGAAAAGTTTGATATAAAAAATATTGCTGATGATATATTAAAAGAGTATATATCCATAATTAAGTGATTAGTAAAGTTTTGCGTATCCTGTAAGAAGCACATAATAAATAATTAAGCATAGTATGTAGTGCAAAAAGATAAAGGGGAGATAAATGAACGTACAAAGAGGTCATATACCACCAAAACCACCTGTAAGTCCATGTCCACAGTTGCCAGGAATTGTATTAAGAATTTTCATTCCAGCGGGAGCAGTAATTAATCTTTTAAACCTTATAGTGCTAACATCACCTAGTGGAATATGCTTAATTATAAGACTACCATTACTAGGTGGCGGAAATTTCAATTTTGCAAGCATTCTAAACTCAGTGTAGCAGGCTGAGGGTAGTGTAGAAGTAGTTCAAGAATAAACATAGGTGGCTCGAGAAGCCACCTATTTATTTTTGGCATTAATATAATGATTTTGGTGTTCTATTTGTCACTCTTATATTGGGACAGCATAGTATGTAGTGCAAAAGAGAAAGGGGGAGAAAAATGAGAGTTCAAAAAGGTTATATACCACCAAAACCTGTAAGTCCATGCCCACAGTTGCCAGGAACAATATTAAGAATTTTCATTCCAGCGGGAGCAGTAATTAATCTGTTAAACCTTATAGAGCTAACATCACCTAGTGGAATATGCTTAATTATAAGACTACCATTACTAGGTGGCGGAAATTTCAATTTTGCAAGCATTCTAAACTCAGTGCAGCAGGCTGGGGGTAGTGTAGAAGTAGTTCAAGAATAATCAAAGGTGGTTCATACGAACCACCTTTAAATGCTAATAGGGTTTTAGATTAATTTTTATAATTGAAAATTTAAGAAAAAAGCTACTTTCTTCATATGTAACCTTTAGATTAAGTCAACATAGTATGTAGTGCAAAAGAGAAAGGGGGAGAAAAAATGAGAGTACCAGTAGGATCACCATTACCACCAAGTCATTGCCCTAAACCATGTCCACAGCTACCAGGAACGGTTCTTCGTATATTTATTCCAGCTGGAGCTGTAATTAATTTATTAAATTTAATTGAACTTACATCACCAAGTGGTATATGTCTAATTATTAGGCTACCATTTTTATGTGGGAGTTTTAAAGTTGCAGATATAGTTAATTCCGTTCAAAAAGCAGGAGGTACTGTTGAAGTACTATAGTAAGTTAGGATTAATTTAGTGGTTCTTGTTTAAGAACCACTTTTTTATAAATTATCTGTTTCTATAACTATTTATTGTGACATAATATTATTAAACTGAGAAATGAGGGATATTGATGAAAATCTCCTATACACTTAATGAAGAGGACCAATGGTACTATTTAAAATATATTTTAAAACACCATCCAGTTATGAGAAGAAGTTATATTTTTAATTTTATATTTACTATTTTGACCCCACCCTTATTATTAGGATTAATATTCATTGCAAATTTAATTACTGATGTATACAAGTTAATATTTTTATTTATTTTTACAGAGTTAGTATTGATATATTGGTATGTCACTTATCCTAAAAGACAATTAAATAAGTTGCTTAAAACCGGGCTTAGCTTACTGGGAAAATATGACATGGAGATTTCCTCTGAGGGTATAAGAGAAATTAAGATAAAAAAAGAAGTATTTGTTCCGTGGGATAATGTAAAAACCATTACACAGGATGTAAATAGTATATACATTTTTACAAGTGATACAGCTGGATATATTATTCCTAAAAGAGATTTTTCTGAAAGTGAGGCAACTGAATTACTTACTAAATTAAATACTATGTATAATAATAGCATTATCTGAATTAATAAAGCCCACTATTAGTGGGCTGAAATCCTATGCTTCCTGCAGATGTGTACTACTTAACTCCTCTAGATTCCCCGTAAGTTCTTTAAGCTGTTTATTAGCTTTATACCCTTTAAATATTGAGTACAGAGCCATTACGTGGAAAATAATACTTACATAATCCATTATAAAAACTAATAATAAAGTATCTAAGCCGTATAGGATAAACCCTACTATAAAGCTCCAGTTTCGACCTTTATTAGCAAATACCCCTAGAAGAACATATAATCCAATAATTATTAGATTTATTATAAGGCCGATAATAGTTACTGCACCACCTAATTCCAGCGATAGGTCATATGCAATATAATCTATTATTTGAGTAATACTTAGCCCAGCTACGAAACTCCAATCACTACTGAAAAGCATTAGAAGACTATTTATTAAAGATAATCCTGCAATCCAATAAAACCATCCTGCACCATTCTTTAGTGTGTCTTCGATTCTAAGCTTTTCTTCGATTAATTTCTCATTATTCAATTAAATTCCTCCTTGTATAATAATGATATAGCTATTATGGCTATACATAGTTAATCTTTTCAATATATTCAAGTAACTGAAGAAGGTATTCCTCCTTCATCAGAAGTTACTTATTAGTTATCATGTCTGACGGTTTCCAGATAGACCACCAGTTGTTTCATAAGGTATAATCTTCAAGGATAGGATTCCTCCTTGGGAAGTCAGTTTCTACTGACCCATACCTATGATTTAGTCAATTAGTCCATTCAATGAGGTTTTATGATTCGGCTGGTTGGGAGCCTCAGGCTATACCCGTATAACTCGCAAGGCTGTGTACTCATTAGATGGAAATGGATTCCTATCGGAAAGGAGCTTTTACTCATGTCAAATATTTTATTTGAAAACTTATTTATTTCGGTTGGTATTAATGTTGGTGCAGACTTCAGCTTTATGTCTATCGCACTTCCTAATCAAACCTTTGTAGCAAAACATTTTAAGATCCTACATTCTGACCTCAATTCCTTAAGCCTAGCTGTTTCTAAAATAAAAGAAGCAGAAGAGCTGTATTCCTTAGAAAGTCGCATCTTTCTGGAATCCACGGGAATTTATCATTACCCACTCTTCTGCTATCTTCGTGATAAGGTTTTAACTGCTCAGTTATCAATCCTATCATCACTAAGAATAGCACAAACATTAACATTAGAAAAGTGCATAATGACCGTTTTGATTTAAAAAAGGCTGCCTTAGTTGGTCTAAAGCCTGATTTAAAGGTATCTCTTATGCCATCTGACCTAGCCCTCAATTTAAGGAATCTTTCAAGAGAGTATTATGACCTGATGGATAACCGCTCTGCTTATGTGAATAAGTTAAACGGTGAACTGCGAATGGTATTTCCACAGTATTTAAAAATATTTTCTAAAATAACTACAAATACATCTCTAACCTTATTGGAAAACTATACATCTCCTGACGCATTTCTAAATGCCTCTAAAGATGAGATTATTAATTCCATACGTTCTACAGCTAGGTTTGGGCTTACATATGATACTAATAAGTATAATGACATAATTAAGGCCGCAAACGATGCCAATTCCTTTGGTTATTCCCTAAGCAGTAACTTTACACGCATTCGCTTATATATTCGCATCATCAGAAACTATGATGATGAAATATCATCCATTCTTTCTGATATGCATGAATTGGTTGATGCTAATGAAACTACTGATTTTGTAAAGCAAATCCATCTGATTGAGTCTTACAAAGGAGCTGGTTTTCTATCTGCTGTAAGCTTGATGGGCGAAATTGGAGATTTCTCCGCTTTTCGCTCACCTAAGCAACTTTTTGCTTGCTTTGGCTTGGATCCTGCTGTAAAACAATCCGGAAAGTTTGAAGGCTCTAAAATCACTATGTCAAAACGAGGTTCCCGTATTGCCAGAAGGGTACTTCATACAATGGCCTTAATTAGTATCAGTAAGAACCGAGATGGTTCAGCAAAAAATCCAGTGTTACGTGATTACTATTTAAAGAAATGTCAGTCGAAGCCTAAAAAGGTCGCCCTTGGTGCAGTTATGCACAAAGTCTGTAACATTGTATTTGCAATACTTCGTGATGAAAAAGAATTAAAATCATCACACCAGATGAACATCAAAAGAGTTACTTAAAAGCTAAATGCGATAAAGCTGCATAAAGTAAATCCATAGCCTTCCTTCCGCTTTTTGAGATAGTCTCAAAAGGCTATTAATTTTACCCTTTTTTAAGTTGAAAGAGTTGAAGAAATATCAAATATTTTTAGAATTTAACTATTGACATTTCTTAGCTGGACTATCAAAAATAATACATATAAATTTTATATCAAAAGCAATATATTATTAAGACATCAATAAATGGTAAAGATATATGTATGAAATAAAATTTTTATCTAAAGAGATAAATTGCTATGCTATAATACTTATATGCACAAATTTTTTACAAAACTTGGAGGGATAAAAATGAATTATGTAGAGTCTTCTAGATTAATAAAAAGTGAGGATTTAAATCATCATGGTACTTTATTTGCAGGCAGAATGGCAGAGTGGTTTGTTGAAAGTTCATTTTTTGGTGCTGCTAAAATAAAAGGTGAAGCTAACTTAGTATGTGCACAAATTCACGACATAAGATACCTTTTACCAGTTCATAGTGGTGAAATAATTACTTTTGCTTCTAAAGTAATTAAAGTTGGTGCAACTAGTATGTTTGTTTACGCTAAGGTTTTAAATATGAATGGTGATAAAGTGTTAGAGGGGATTGTGAGATTTGTTTCTGTTGATGAAAATGAGAATAAAATACCTCATAATATAACTTTGGATGAACCAGAAACAGATGAAGATAAGGAATTAATTAAAATGATTAAATAATATTGTTAAGTGTTTTAACTTTTTTACATATAGAATGAATGTGTTTAGGTGGTGTTGAGGTTGAATATTATTAGTTATAGCGCGATCATAGGTGGATTTCTTGGATTGTTTATAATAATGAAATGGAAAGATAATCAAAAGTAATTAAACCTGAATTATTCATGAGAAAAATTTAATACAACTTCTAATTCAAAAATGACTTGTTTGTTAATGTAAAAGGTCTCTACATTTATAAGAGACTTAAAAATGGGCAGACTTATCCCCGAATAGTCAATTATGATTTTTGAAGTTGTCAAAGAACTTTATTTTTTATTACTCTAGCTTAGGGATTTTCATTATGTTATCAAATATCTCATTAAACTCCTTTTGATACGGGCAGCTACTACACAGTTTAAATGTAAGGTATCTTGATGATTTAACGATTTTCGAAGCTATCTTAATAAGTTTTAAACGTATGGTATTTATCTGCATTTTTCTCATATGCTTAGGAAGTAGCAGCCGTCTAAACAAATTAAAAAGATTGGTATCTGAGTCCATACGGTTAAAAAAACGTGACAAAGTAGGCTGTGAAGCAAGACTCTCTTTATCTAAAATGCTTTTGAATACCGGTTCATTAGATAATTCGTCTGCGTCATTATCATTAAAATAACCTGCCAAGATTTGATAAATCATTTGACTAAGGTTTTCATCATCCTTATGAAAACGTGTAGCTTTATCTTTTGTTTTGAATATATTTTTAATTAGTTTATGAAATCCAAGTTTATGAGCAAATTCTTTAATTAAAGTAGCCCAGAATCAGAGGATAAATCTACCATCAAAATTAATTTTAATTTTTCTATTGCTTTCTAATCTAAGTGCACTTAAACTAGACATAAAGGGTTCCTCCTCTGTTATTGTTTTGGTTTGGTCACTTAAATTTTAACAAAGTTGGAACTCTTTTTCTATTGTTTTAGGTTCACTTTTTGAGTGAAAGAAATAATAATGCAAAACCACTGTAAATACTTTGATTGAGGTCTGTTTGGATAAGCGTCATGAATAATTAAGGTTAAATATAAAAAAGGATTTCTCATAAGAAGAAATCCTTTTTTATATTTTAAAACTCTTGTTATACGCTATCACTCCATACCCATACGATAGAAAAACCGATTAGAAATAGCATTGTAATTGGTATTGATATTTCGTGAGGAAATAGGGAGCGGCTTGATCCCAACACAATTCCAGAGAACAAATATGAAACTGTACTTCTGTGATCGTCATAAATTTTTGCTAAAAACTTTACTAAAAAAATTATACCTAATGCTCCACCTATTCCAAAACATAGAAGTCTCAAAACTCTCAATTCACTTATATAAAAGAGAATTGAGTCATAAATATCCAATAGTATTAAAACTGAACTCCCTGGTACACCGGGTATTATCATTGCAGCACTAGCGAGAGCCCCTCCTAAAAATAAAATTACATACGATATATCATTGTAGTTAGTTCCTATACCTAGGTTTTCCTGTACAGTTAACAACCCTAAGAAAAATCCACATAAAAGGATTAAAAAGCTATTCCTATTTATTTTCGGACAATTGTTAAGTATTGATTTAATTGAAGCCAGTAGGCAACCTAACAATAATGCTACTGTTGCATCTCGATGTGCTGAAAAAAACATAGTAAATACTTTTCCGCTTATAAAAATTCCACCAATTGCACCTAGCAATAAAGGGATATGGGGCTTGAAATTAAATTTCGACAAATCTTTTACGATTTTTTCGTAAATACCAAATATAAGCAAAACTGTTCCGCCGCTCATTCCTGGTAATACAAGAATAAAGCCTAAAATAAAGCCAAATACTACTTGATTCATATAAAAGCTCCTTAGAGAGAATTTTGTTGAATTAAAATTTTTAACTAACAACATTATAGTCGTTATAATTTTTTTATGCAATAAGAGAAGTATCTAAAAAAACATATAACCACGAACATATGTTTGATAAAAAGCACGTTTATGTGATATAATACTTTAAAAGACTAAGAAAGAGGTTAGTAGCCATGGAAATTTTGACTAAATTACAAATTTTGTCCGATGCTGCAAAATATGATGTATCCTGTTCGTCTAGTGGTAGCACAAGAAAAAATAGTAAGGGCGGATTGGGTAATGCTGCTGTTAGTGGAATATGTCACTCTTGGTCTGAAGATGGTAGGTGTATCTCGCTTTTTAAAATACTTTTTTCAAATGAATGTATATATAACTGTGCCTATTGTTCCAGTAAAATTACAAATGATGTTAGAAGGGCAACTTTTACTCCTGAGGAAGTAGTGTCACTAACAATGAATTTTTATAAAAGAAATTATATTGAAGGCTTATTTCTAAGCTCTGCTGTATACAAAAGTCCGGATTACACAATGGAGCTATTAATAAAGACAGTACAAATGCTTAGAGAAAACAAATTTAATGGTTATATTCATTTAAAGGGTATACCTGGTGCAGACAATACACTTATTAATAGGGCTGGACTATATGTAGATAGAATGAGTGTTAACATTGAACTACCTTCGGAAGCAAGCTTGCAAGCTTTGGCTCCGCAAAAGAAAAAAGAGAGCATTATTAAGCCTATGTCCTTGATTAAAAATGGGATAATACAAAACAAAGAGGAAAAAATGAATTATAGAAAAACCCCTTCCTTTTTACCAGCGGGACAAACTACTCAGTTGATTGTAGGTGCGAGTCCAGAGCCGGATTTAAATATTTTAAAGCTATCTGAGGGATTATATAAGCGGTTTACGATGAAAAGGGTTTATTATTCAGCGTATATACCTGTATTTGAAAGTAGTACTCTACCTAGTATTCAAACTAAGCCCCCTTTGTTAAGAGAGCATAGACTATACCAGGCAGATTGGTTATTAAGGTTTTATGGGTTTAATGCAGATGAGCTTTTAAATAGCAACAATCCAAACTTTGATTTAGAGCTTGATCCGAAATGTTTTTGGGCCCTAGAGAACATTCATATATTTCCGCTAGAGGTTAATAAAGCAGATTATACAGAGCTAATAAGGGTACCAGGTATTGGTATAAGGTCAGCTATGAAAATTGTTACAGCAAGACGAATGTCAAAGCTAGATTATGAGGATTTAAAAAAGCTAGGGGTTGTATTAAAAAGGGCTAAATACTTTATAACTTGTAAGGGTAAGTATTATGGAGGGATTTCTATAAATCCAATTTCAATTAAGCAAGTGTTATTAGATAGACCTGAAAGCTACTCAACACAATTATCTATATTTGATATGTTTCCTGATTCATTAGTACGAAAAGAAGCATCTAGTAATATAACGGGGGAGTTTTAATGATTGTGTATGTATATGATGGGACCTTCGAGGGCTTATTAACATCAATATATGATAGTTTCTATAGGAAAGAGATACCTACTCGTATAACTTATATGCAAGAGGAACAAAAGGATTTTTTGACCACATATATTAATATTACTACGGATGAAGTAAAGTTTAATAAAGTATATAATGCTATTAAAGATAAAATTTCATATCATTCTTTACAAAATATTTACTACGCCTTTTTATCTGAGCAGAAAGACTGTGAAATTGCAATATATAATTATTTAAGGTTAGGTTTTAAAATCGGAAAAAGTATTGATGGATATTTATCTAATAATAATGTTCTAATTATTAATGATTTCAGTAGGAAAGTACAAAAAGAGAGACATGCTATGTTAGGATTAATACGATTTATGGAATTAGATAAAGGTTTACTTTATGCTAAAATTCAACCAAAGTATAATATATTAAGTTTAGTATCCCCTCATTTTGAAAAAAGATTAGCTAGTGAAAACTGGGTTATTCATGATGAAAACAGAAATAAGGCATCTATTTATACTGATGGAGAATGGTATATAACAGAATTAAAGCTTGAAAATGAAATTGAAATTAGTAATAAAGAAAAGTTATTTCAATCCCTCTGGCAAAACTATTTTCATAGTATTTCGATTAAAGAAAGAAAAAATTTGAAGCTTCAACAACAGAATATGCCTAAAAGATATTGGGTAAATTTAATTGAAAAAAATATGTAGTCAACAGGTACTTGAAGATGCTTCACTAGTCTTGAACACTACGGTATATGATTAAAGATCTCTGATGGTTAGGAGATGTGTTGTATGCAAACCTTAGATAACATTGGCGAAGTAAACCTACTCTGAAAGGAGGACTATTGCACAAAAAGCTAGGAAATTACTCAAAGATGGCAAAGCAAAAGTAATAACAGTTAAGCCCTTTACTATTCAGTTGCTTATTGCTACAGGTGAAACCAAGCAAGATATAACCCTTGGTATTGATTCTAGGTACTTGAATATTGGTTTTAGTGCAACGACAGAAAAAAAAGAATTAATATATGGCGAAGTTAAGTTACTAGAAGGTATTAGTAATAGAATTACTGAAAAATTACAATATAGACGGATTAGAAGACAAAGGCTGAGATATAGAAAACCCAGATTTGACAACAGAAAAAGAAATGAAGAAAACATTTTGAAGTGATGGCTACTTTGCTTGTAGTACAGGGAATATATCGAAGGATGCTATTGAAAAATATATATAAGATATGGAATAAAATAAGTACAAACCGAATATAATTTATTAAAGCTTGTCCTAAATGGGTAATAATATAAAAAATAATTTTTATATATTACTCTTTACACAGAACATGTGTTCTGTTAAAATTAAAGCATGAATAAATTTTATTATTACGAGGAGGAGAAACATGAAGATTTTCTTTTTTTCCGGTAAAGTTAAAGATTTAAGAGACTATTTAAAAAACTTATCAACAATTAGATAGGATTGATTTTTATTATGAAAATTGTAGCTAAACCCATTGAAATGGTAGCGTGGTTTTCGGAGGAAGGAATACCTAGACCACTAAAATTCAAAATTAAAGAGCAGGATGATATTTCAAATATTATAAAAATAGATCATGTTATTGAAAGAGGAAAAACAAATATTGCAGGTATTCAAGCTTTTGTGTATAAATGTCAAAGTGTTATTAATGGGGTTGAAAAAAGATACGAATTAAAATATGAGTTAGACAAGTGCAAATGGATTTTGTTTAAAATATAATGCCCCTTAATATAAGGGGCATTATTAATATTATTATTTTTCTAATTCATTTTTTATTGTTTCATATACCCGTACAACTGTCGATTTTTCTGTATTATCAGTATTCGAGTAGATAGGTTTTCCAACAGTAATTCTAACATTTGCAGGTTTGACACGATTGTTATTACCTTCGTAGATTTCGTAAGAATTATGAATGGTTATGGGAATTATTGGAACACCAGCTTTCTCAGCTAGCTTTAAGCTCCCTGGTTTAAAGACACCTAATTCATTACTTTTGCTTCTAGTACCTTCAGGAAAGATAACCATTGAATGACCAGATTTTAAAATATCACTGGCAGCATTAATAGCCTTTAATGATTGTCTGATATCCTTTCTATCAATAAATACACAGTCTCCAAATTTAAGCCATGTACTTAGTAGTGGTACCTTTGCTAACTCGACTTTAGCAACAAAACCAATTGGTTTTGGAAGATAACCGAGTAAAATAGGAATATCAAAATTACTTTGATGATTACTCGCAAAAAGCACAGGAGTATCAACTGGTATGTTTTCTAGTCCAGAAATATCTACTGAACTACCAGTAATTCTAACTAAACTCTTAGCCCAACGGTTAGAAATTTTATATGTAAGGCTGCGTTTTTCCTTTAACATATTATGTTTAATATAGTATTTTACTCTTGGGATATAAATACAAGAATATAGAAGATGTAGACTTAAGTAGACATAAAAATATATTGTACGCATCTATTGTTCCTCCTGAAAATTCAATTTTAGTTGCTTTTATACTACCATAAAAATAATAGAAATTAAAGCTATGATTGTATATATATATGAGTAGGAAATATCAGAATAGTATAGAATTTGTATAAGTATAGTATTTTTTAGAAAGTTGGTGGAGTGATGAGTAAGTTTAATATAGCTATTTGTCAAATGAATGTAACAGATAGTAAGCGGAAGAATCTTGAAAATGCGAGAAAAATGGTATGTGAAGCAGTAAAAGAAAAAAAGGCAGATATTATTGTTTTGCCGGAAATGTTTAATTGTCCCTATGATACAAAGGTGATGAGTGAGTATGCAGAGGAGTATGATGGTGAAACATCACAAGTACTAGCAGCTTTAGCTAAGGAGTTAGACGTATATATTATTGGAGGATCTATTCCGGAGAAAAGTGAAAATAAACTATATAATACTTCTTTAATATTTGATAATGAGGGAGCAATTATTGGAAGGCATCGAAAAGTGCATCTGTTTGACGTAGATATAGAAAATGGAATAAGATTTAAAGAATCTGATGTATTATGTCCAGGTAATGAAGTAACAGTAGTAGAAACAAAGTATTGTAAAATTGGAGTAGCCATATGTTTCGATATTAGATTTCCAGAGTTAATGAGATCCATGGTTTTAAGTGGTGCTGAAATTATTGTAGTGCCTGGAGCATTTAATATGATTACTGGTCCTGCTCATTGGGATGCCTTAATAAAAGTTAGAGCTATAGATAATCAAGTTTATTTCATTGCAGCATCTCCAGCCAGAAATGAGAAAGCAAATTATATTGCTTATGGTCATTCAGCAATTGTAAATCCTTGGGGAGAATTTATAGCTTGGGCGGAAGAAAGGGAACAAATAATATGTAGTGAAATTGATTTGAAATATATTGAAAAGGTTAGGAATGAACTGCCTTTATTAAAAAATAGAAGAGAGTCTGTATATAGTATAAATAGTTAAGAACGAATTCCAAAACTTACAAAGGGTATACACATATACACGAAATAGTTTATATGGTAGTATGATTATGCAAACTAACGAGAGGACGTGTATATATGAATCACCTATTTTATAGTAAAAAAAATATATATTTATTCGTTTCTGTAGTTCTAGTTTTTGTATTGTCAGCTATACTTATATTGCAGGACATAAAAACAGTTACGGTTAATGAATTAATAGATAATGGAGAGAATTTATATAGTTTTGACTATAAAGATATGCTTATAGAAGGGGAATATGATATTAAGCTAATCGAAACATATGGGCAAGAAGGTGTGGACGTAGTCTTGCTGGATACTAGTACATACGAAGAGGTTAAAAGACCTAATGAATCTAGTACTAAAAATAATTTAGCACCAATTAATTCAGAAAGGTATATAGTAAGTAGAGGAGATACTTTATACTTAATTGCAAGTAGATCTAGTATGACTGTAGAAGAACTAAAATCTATTAATAACTTGGCTCAAGTAGATACCATATATGAAGGTCAGGTTTTGCATACAATATCGAACGGTAATGAAAACAATAATAGCGATAATAGTAGTAGCCCTTCGTCAAGAGAAGATGATATTTACTGGCTAAGCAGAATTATTCATGCGGAAGCACAGGGTGAGCCATACGAAGGAAAAGTAGCTGTTGGTAACGTTGTATTAAATAGGGTTGCTCATAGGGATTTTCCAAATACTATACGTGGCGTAATCTACGATAAACAATATGGATATGTTCAGTTTTCTCCTGTTTTAGACGGTAGTATAAATAATACTCCTAATGAGGAGAGTAGAAGAGCAGCTATTGATGCATTAGATGGGTATAGACCTGTAGGAACTGCCTTATATTTTCTTAATCCAAGGAAGGCAACAAACTTTTGGATTGTCCACAATAGAAGATATTTTATGACAATAGGTGACCATGATTTCTATTATTAATTAAGGTTAAAGTTGACAGTCTAATTAAAATGTGATAATATTTGTTAAATATAAGTTGAAACTAAATATAGATAAGATTGATAAATAGAGGTGCGCTGAAGATGAGTATATAATAGGTGCTAAGAGGGAAACCCTCAAAACTATTATAAAAAGGCTGATGTGCCGAAGTTGTTGAATAGTTATCGATTCAATAGCTGGGGGTTTTGTGAATAACAACGCCACTGTCATGGTATTCCATGGAGCACTATTTGTTAAGGCGCGATAAAACCAACGTTTAATTTGTCATACCCTTGTCGTCGCATAACAATTATTACTCCTGGCATATTATTCTAGGAGTTTTTTTATTTTCAAAAAATTAAAAGTACGTATGTAATAAGTATATTTATTTAAAATAGGTATACATATATAAAATTAATGGAGGGAAATGTTATGGGATTAATAGTTGGGGTTGTAGGTGCTACGGGTGCAGTTGGAAGAAAAATGTTAGAGGTTCTTGAAGAAAGAAATATTGATATTGAAAAATTAAGAGTATTTGCTTCTGCAAGATCTGCTGGAGAGAAGATAAATTTTAAAGATCAAGTTGTGACTGTTGAATTACTTACTGAAGAAGTTATGAAAGATAAATTTGATTACCTATTGTTTTCGGCAGGTGGAAGCGTATCTGCCCAGTATGCTCCGATAGCAGCGGAAGCAGGAAATACGGTAATTGATAATTCATCACAGTGGAGAATGACGGAAGGTATACCTCTAGTTGTACCTGAAGTAAATGCCCATGTGCTTAAGGGGTATAAAGGTATAATTGCAAACCCAAACTGCTCAACTATACAAATGGTTGTTGCACTAGCCCCATTACACAAAAGATATGGAATTGACAAAGTCGTAGTTTCAACTTATCAAGCTGTTTCTGGAAGTGGACACAAGGCTATTGTTGAGTTAGAAAATCAAATGAAGGATGCTAACTATCCTAATAATGTTTATCCTAAAAGGATTGCAACAAACTGCATTCCACACATAGATGTATTTAACGATAATGGCTTTACAAAAGAAGAATTGAAAATGGTATACGAAACACAAAAAATACTTGAAGATAATAAAATAAAAGTAAACTCAACTACAGTAAGAATTCCTGTTTTCTTTTCACACAGTGAATCAGTATATGTTGAATTTAAAGAAACTCCCGAGGTATCAGAAGTTAAACAAATCTTAAGTGAAGCTCCTGGAGTTATAGTTTTAGATAATCCAGAAAAAAATGAATATCCAACTCCTTTAGAGGTAGCAAATTCAGATGATACCTATGTAGGTAGAATTAGAAAGGATTTATTTAATCCTAATGCTTTATCTATGTGGGTAGTTGCGGATAACTTAAGAAAAGGGGCTGCTACAAATGCAGTTCAAATATTAGAAGCTTTGGAAACTTTAAAATAAGGGAGGATACTTTATGTTCAGTGGGTCGGGAGTTGCTATCGTAACACCTTTTACAAATGGAGAGGTAGATATTGAGAAGTTTAAGTCGTTAATTGACTTTCAGCTTAAAAATAACACTCAGGCATTAATTGTATTAGGCACAACAGGTGAAGCTTCAACGATAGATTTTAAAGAAAGAGAATTGATAGTAAAGACAGCAGTACAACATGTAGCAAAAAGAATTCCTGTTATTATAGGTACCGGAGTTAATAGCACATTAACTTCAATTAAATATACAAAGCAGGCTGAAGAATTAGGGGCTGATGGGGTTTTAGTAGTAACGCCATACTACAATAAGGCAACTCAAAAAGGTTTAATTATACACTACACTGAAATAGCTAATTCAACAAAACTACCAGTTATTTTATATAATGTACCAGGAAGAACTTGTGTGAATATTGCTCCAAAAACTGTTGCTGAATTAGCCAAAGTAGATAACATAGT
The DNA here is from genome assembly GCF_018141405.1 of Serpentinicella alkaliphila. NCBI lineage: Bacteria > Bacillati > Bacillota > Clostridia > Peptostreptococcales > Natronincolaceae > Serpentinicella > Serpentinicella alkaliphila. Next base: position 3,027,264 of record NZ_CP058648.1, on the reverse strand, counting down.
TGCAATTAAGGAAGCCTGTGGAGATATGTCTCAAATACTTGAAATAAAAAGGTTAGTACCTGAGGATTTTATGATATATTCTGGTAACGATGATAATGTCGTTCCTATACTGGCTTGTGGTGGGCAAGGAGTAATTTCTGTTGCGGCAAATGTTGTTCCAAAGGAATTCCAGCGAATGTGTGAGCTATTTATGAATGGCAATATGAAAGAGGCATTGGAGCTTCAATTAAAGTATAAAAAGCTAGTAGATTTATTATTTATTGAAGTAAATCCGATACCAGTTAAAGCTGCAGTAAGTGCTCTAGGTTTTATAGAAAACGAATTAAGACTTCCTTTGACTTCTATAGAAGATAATAATATGATATTATTAGTGGAAGAAATGAAGAAACTACAAATTATATAGGGGTGGAAATAGATGAAGCTATTAATTTGGGGTAAGAGTGGTAGAATGGGTCAACTTATTTATAATTCAGCTGTAAAGGACAGTTTCTGGACTTCGGTTGAAGGTGTAGATATGGAAAAGACTATTAATATGATAGACTATAAACCGGATGTTGTTATTGATTTTTCTCATCCTACAGCTTTGGATTCTGTACTAGACTATTGTCAAAAAAATAAATTGCCTTTAGTTATTGGAACAACGGGTTTTGAAAATGAACATATCGAGAAAATAAAAGTAGCATCAAGTAATATACCTATAATGCAAGCTACAAATATGTCTTTAGGAATGAATCTATTATTTTCTTTAGTAGAAAAAGTAGCATCAGTGCTAAAAGATAAAGTTGACATAGAAGTAATTGAGGCACATCATAATAGAAAAGTTGATGCACCATCAGGTAGTGCCGTTACTATAATAGAGTGTATAGAAAAAGGTTTGGGCAGAGTAGAAAAGCATGCCCATGGAAGAGTTGGTCAATGCCCTAGAGAAAAGGGTGAAATAGGAGTTCATGCTATCCGTGGTGGAAATATTGTAGGTTTTCACGAGGCAAACTTCATTAATGATTTAGAGACTATAAAAATAACTCATGAGGCCCATGATAGATCAGTATTCGCTGAAGGGTCTTTAGTAGCAGCAAAATTCATATTAAACCAAAAAGTGGGCATATATAATATGAAGGATGTATTAGGTATTCAATAGTCTTCGGGTCCATGGGCCCGAAGATTTATATTAATTAAAAATCTTTAACACAAATGAGGAGGATTATGAAAATGGACGCTAGAGAAATTATACAATATATTAAGGATAGTGAGAAAAAAACACCTGTAAAAGTGTATTTAAAGGGAAATCTAAACGAAATCGATTGGGCTAAATATGAATGTAAAAACTTTATTAACGATAACACTGGTGTAATATTTGGTGAATGGAAATTTGTTTCACCTTTACTAGAGGAAAATAGCCATCATATAGAGGATTATGTTGTTGAGAATGATAGAAGAAACTCAGCTATTCCGATGCTTGACATCAAAGACATTCCAGCTAGAATTGAACCAGGGGCAATTATTAGAGAAAAAGTAGAGATTCAAGCAAATGCAGTTATTATGATGGGTGCATCAATTAATATAGGAGCAATTATTGGGGAAGGTACAATGATTGATATGAACGTAGTTGTTGGAGGTAGAGGGATTATAGGAAAGAACTGCCACATTGGGGCAGGATCTGTTATAGCAGGGGTTGTAGAGCCACCTTCAGCTACTCCAGTAATTATCGAGGATGATGTAGTTATTGGAGCTAATGCAGTTGTACTAGAGGGAGTAAGAGTAGGTACTGGTTCTGTAATAGCAGCGGGAGCTATAGTAACTGAAGATGTACCAGCAAATGTAGTTGTAGCAGGTGCGCCAGCAAAGGTTATTAAAGAGATAGACGATAAAACTAAGTCAAAGACAGAGATAGTTAAAGAACTTAGAGATTTAATGGGAGCTTAAGATATCTAAACAGATTGGAATGATAAATGTGATACAGTATAAAAATAAAGAGTTACATCTAGATAATATATCCGTGGGGCAGTTATCTAAAGATAAAGCTACACCATTTTACTTATATTCTTTTGATCAAATTAAGAAAAATGTTAAAATGGTTCAAGAGGTTTTTGAGGGAGTAAATTACCATATATCCTTTGCTACTAAGTCAAATAATAATCTATATTTATTAGAAGAATTAAAGAACATGAATATAGGTGTTGATATAGTATCAAAAGGAGAATTTGAAGCAGCTAAGTTAGTTGGATTTCATAATGATGAAGTTATAGTAAATGGAAATGGAAAAACATTAGAGTTTCTATCTGAATTAGTAGATTTTCAGCCTAAGGCTATAAATATTGATTCTAAGGAAGAAATTGAAAGATTAGAGCAGATAGTAAATACCAGACAAAAGGAAGTATCTGTTGCTATAAGAATTAATCCTGATGTTGATCCTGTAACTCATCCATATATTTCAACTGGCCTGAAGAAAAATAAATTTGGTATAGATATGGACAGTGCAAAAGGGATAATTGAAAAGTATAACTCACATCCATATATTAAAATTAAAGGGCTACACCTTCACATTGGGTCTCAGCTATTATCTGTTAGTCCATATGAGGATGCCTACCAGAAAACTCACGAGTTTATGCTAAGTCTGAAAGAACATGGACTAGAGTTTGTTAATATTGGTGGTGGATGGGGTATCGACTATGAAAAAAATGGAAATAGTTTCCCTCTTGATGAGTATAAGGATAGGGTTATACCAATTCTAAAGAATATTAACCTTGAAATCATTTTGGAGCTTGGAAGATTTATAATTGGAAATGCAGGTGTTCTAGTTAGTAAGGTTGAATATGTTAAAGAGACTCCATATAAAACTTTCGTTGTTACAGATGCGTCTATGGCATCCCTAATAAGACCTAGCTTGTATAATGGATATCATCATATGTATCCTCAATTTGAAGGAGATAATACTGAAAAAGTTGACGTTGTAGGCCCTCTGTGTGAAACAGGGGATAGATTAGCGGAGGATAGGGATTTAAGTATTCCTAATCACGATGATCTATTAGTTATATGTGATGCCGGTGCATATGGTTATTCCATGAGCTCAAATTATAATTTTAGCTTTAGACCAGCAGAGTATCTTTTAAAAGATGGAGAAATTAAGGAAATTCGTCCTCGAGAAGATATTAATGACTTAGTAAAATATTATAAGGTAAATAAATAGTATAAAAAATAATAGGGTACATTAGTATCCTATTATTTTTAAGTTTATTTAATTCTATTTAATTTTTAAATTATTTTTTAGCATTACAATACAATCAGATTTATTAGAATAGCCTTGAACTATATCCTCTGCCAGTGCTTTACATGAAGGTGAACCGCAAGCCCCGCAATCTATATTAGGAAGATCCTTCACTACTTCTTCAATCAACTTCATTTTTGCAATAGCCTTAGATAAGTCTTTATCAAGCTTTAAGACATTAAGCGGCTCAATTGGCTGATCTAATAGGAATTTTTCAGGCTGAAAAAGGTCTTCTGGAATATATTTATAAAATTTTTGGGATATCTGCCTTATTCTATTTCGAGCTACAAAGGAGTTTTCTATAGTTAAGCAACCCCCAACACAACCATTTGTACATGCTTGACATTCAAGAAAGAGCAAATCATTAATTTTATTATTTTCTATCTCTTCAAGTACACTTATTACATTCTCTATACCGTCAACTGCAAGAAATTCACTAATTTCTAGGGCTTGACTCTGTCCCCCTGCCCTTGCCCATCCTATTGCCTTACCAGAGGAATAGAAATCTACAGTTTCTTTGATATTATCCATTAGCTTGCTAATATCTAAAAATAAAGAACTAATTGAAATAGTCCCTGTTATATTAGTGTATTTTATCCCAACTGGATGTTGAAAACTATATATTCTTGCAGAGCATGGTGAAATATAAAAAACTCCGATATCGGTACAACTAAACTTTGTAGATTTAATGGCATTTTGCCTAGCCATATATGCTGAAATTTCAACTGGTGAATCTATTGGAAGTATGTTGTCGATTAGTTCTGGAAATCTTAGTTGGATTAATCGAATAATCGTTGGGCACGATGATGAAATAACGGGTTTAGAGCTAGCTGATTTAATATACTTTTTTGTGAAGTTTGTGATTAAATCTGCTCCGTGGGATGTTTCAAAAACTTCGTTAAAGCCTAAATCTTTAAATACAGAAATTATTTTTACTGGGTCTGTTACTAAATCAAACTGGCTATATAAAACAGGGTCTATTAAAGCTATGCGATATGGAAAATTAAATATAGAATTAATATCGTCTGTTATTCCTGATAAAGCCCTATGGGGGCATACATTCACACAGTGTCCACAGTTAATGCACCTAGAATCTATGATATAACATTTACTATCTTTAACTCTAATGGCCTCGATGGGACATCTTTTCATACAAGTTGTACAACCTATACATTTTTGTGGATCTATAGAAATAGAATGAACTAGTGGATCCATATAATATCCCTCCGAACTACTTACGTTATATAAGATAACACTATATATATTATACTATTAAACCAGTATTATTTCTTGATTTTTCGGAAAATTAAATATTTAACAAAGGAAAATCTAGAGAGTAGTGAAAATATATATTGAAATGAAATTTTTTGTTGTTAAAATTGCAAAAAACATGTATAATACTTTTATGTTTTTAAAGCGGTTGACAAAGAATTCTGTTATTAGCACGATGGAATAATTTACTAAAAATTTAATTAAAAATGAGAATGCAATTACAAAAGAAAAATATACCATAACAACTAGGAGGAAAGACATTGGCGAATAAAAAGAATAAATTAACAACTAGAATTTTATTGGGCTTAGCCTTAGGATTGATTACTGGAGTAATACTGTATAATGTTCCTTCACACACTATTAAAGATGATGTAATTATAAAAGGAGTATTCTATATTGTAGGACAGGTGTTTTTAAGAGCTATAATGATGATGGTAGTACCCTTAGTATTTGTATCCATAGTAAATGGGGCTTCAAATATGGGGGACATAAAGAAAATCGGTAGAATTGGAATGAAGACTCTTGTATTTTATTTAGCGACTACTGCAATTGCAATATCAATAGCTATAGGTTTGGCTAGTATAGTAAATCCAGGTTTAGGACTTGATATGGCAAGTATTGTTACTAAAGAACCAACAATTAAAGATGCAGTACCTTTGGCAGAAGTTATAGTTGATATAATACCTAGAAACCCAATTAATGCTATGGCTTCGGGTAATATGCTACAAATAATTGCATTTGCCTTATTTATTGGAGTTGGACTTTCTGCATTAGGAGAAAAGGTAAAAATCCTTTCAAGTATTTTTGAACAGTTAAATGAATTAATGATGAAACTCGTAAGCTTTGTAATGGAGCTAGCACCTGTTGGGGTATTTTGTTTAATAGCTACAACCTTTGCGACGGAAGGATATGCAATTATGGTTCCTCTTTTTAAATATATGATAACTGTAATTGTTGCATTGATAATTCATGGAGTTGTAACCTATGGCTCTTTATTAAAAGTATTTACTGGTTTAAGCCCACTTAGATTTTTTAAGCAATTTTTTCCTGCTTTTTCCGTAGCTTTTTCGACTGCAAGCAGTAGTGCAACCCTTCCAGTTACGATTGAAACGGTTGAGGATAATATTGGAGTATCTAAGGATATTGCATCCTTTACTTTACCTTTAGGGGCAACAATAAATATGGATGGTACAGCTATAATGCAGGGTGTAGCAACAATATTTATAGCACAGGTATATGGGATTAATTTAGGTTTTAGTGAAATAACTACAGTGATTATTACGGCTACTTTAGCATCAATTGGAACTGCTGGAGTTCCTGGGGTTGGACTGATTATGTTATCAATGGTGCTTCAATCGGTAGGACTACCAGTAGAAGGAATTGCCCTTATTATGGGTATTGATAGAATATTAGATATGTCTAGAACGGCGATTAATATTACTGGTGATGCTGTATGTACAACTGTTATAGCAAAATCAGAAGGTGAGTTTGATGAAGAAATATTTAATTCAACAAAGGAATTACAACTAGCTTAAAAAAATCCCTCAATGAGGGATTTTTTATTATAAAAATTTTTCAATTGCTTTAGTCCAAAAATTCGAACCTTTTAATTTTAATAATTTCAGTTTAATATCAGACATCCTAAATGAAATTTCACTTATACCAAAATATCTATGCTCTAAACCATCACTTACGATAACTATAGAATCTTCAAAGTGGTATTCGGGATGAACTTTAATTGTTGCATCCGAAGGTACAATAACACTGGAGGTAAAGCATCTGTAGGCATTTGTATTAATTGGTGCCAGTGGAGTTACCTGTAACGCATTAAGTCTAGGATCTACGATAGCACCACCAACAGAGTAGTTGTAGGCTGTACTACCGGTAGAAGTAGAAATAAGTATTCCATCGCCGCTAAACCTTTGTATAAGATGATCTTCAACAGAAATATCTAAGTGTAGGGTACGGGATTTATCCCCTTTTACTGCGATTTCATTTATCCCTAGGGCTTCTATACAATCATTTCTAGTGCATATTTCACCTATAACAGGATTAATAATCTCTATGTAGTAATCTCCAGTTATATATTTTTCTAGGAAATAATCTATTTCGTTTGGATTAATTTCTGTAAAAAATCCGAGATGACCAGTGTTAATTCCTACTATAGGTATGGAAGGAAAGTTGTTATGATGTAGAGTTCTTAAAAAAGATCCATCTCCACCGATACATATTATGAGTTCCGCATTTTGATCAAAGGTATCAGATATTTTGTAACCTAGTGATATGAGACGTTCCTTTAAGTATTTTGCTGTATTTAAAGAAAAATTAGAGTCACTGTATACAATATTAATAATTCTACTTGTATCCAAAAGAACACTCCTTCCTGGGCAAAGACTTATATATATTTTTTGTCAATTTCTATTATTAATAAACATATATGTAAAAAAAAAAAAAGTCAATCAAAAACAGTAAAAAATTTAAAATAATATAAAAATTATGATAATACTAATATATAATATTTGTAGTAGATTAGGAAGTAGGTGCTAATATGAATTACGAAGAACAAAACGAGAATTTAATTACTTTTAAAGTTGATGAAAAAAATCATGGCAAAGAAATAAAGTATGTATTAAAAAATGAGCTAAATGTATCAAGTAGATTGTTAACCAAATTGAAAAAACAGGAGTCAGTTTTACTAAATGATAAATATGCCAAGAATCATACTATTGTAAATATGGGTGATATTATTAAAATAAATATGGATGAGCCGGATAATCAATTTGAGCCACAGGATATTCCACTTAATATAGTCTATGAAGATATAGACGTAATTATAATTAATAAACAACCAGGCATAGTAGTACACCCTACAAAAAGTCATCCGACAAATACAATTGCAAATGCACTTACATATTATCTAAAGGAGAAAAATATTAAGTGTAGAATAAGGTTTGTTAATAGACTAGATATGGATACTTCAGGCTTATTAATCATTGCAAAAAATGCATTTACTCACCATGTAATTTCAGAGCAAATGCAAAGGGATCTTGTAAAAAAGAAATATTTAACATTTGTTGAAGGTATAGTATCCAGTGAGGAAGGTACTATTGATGAACCAATTTATAGGCCTTCTGAAGATGAGGTTAAAAGAGTAGTTGACCCTCGGGGGCAACGGTCGATCACTAAGTATAAAGTGATAGAGAGATTTAACACCGCAACATTACTTGAAATCGAATTATTGACAGGTAGAACTCATCAAATTAGGGTACACTTATCCCACTTAGGACATCCATTAATTGGAGATAGTTTGTATGGTAAAGAAAATGACTTAATTAATAGACAGGCACTACATGCCTATTATTTAGAATTTTTTCAACCTAGATTTAAAAATATTGTAGAATTATATACTAATATGCCAAAAGATATGGAAAATCTTCGAAATATATTGAAAAACACAGAAAATATTCTATAGAATATAACAGGAAATTAAAGGAATTTCTTGATTTATATAGAATAATATACATATATAGTATTAGAAAAATATGTATAATATTATATTAAAATATGGTTTGAGGGGGATTCCAGTGGACTATTTTAATGATGAACTTGAGGATACAACTGAAAAGGAGTTAGAAGGTCTCTGTATTCAGTTTATAGAGATGCTTAAGAGTTTAAAAAACACAGGTAGAATTACTGAAGAGGAATTTCACAGTCATATAAAATTAAAGGAAGAATATGTAAAATATAGAGTTAACAAAAGATATTAAGTATTATATACGGATAGGTATTATTATAAATGAAGAATAAAGTCTAAATTAGGCTTTATTTTTTTTTTATATCGTGTTAAAATATTATGTAAACCTCCGGTGAAATTAAAATACATACCAAATTTTAAATCTAAATACTAGGAGGTTAATAAAATGAATAAATTTAAAAATAAAAAGATTTTAATTGGTATTTACTCATTGATTTTAATGAGTATAGTAGGTTATTTGTTTATAACGAATTACGTTTATAAGGCTGATAACTTAGAGCTATCATATTCAACTTTTCTAGAAAATTTAAATAATGGAAAAGTTGAAAAAGTTTATTTAACTGATACACCAAAATTAAAAGGGGTAATGGCTAATGGACAGATATTTTATACTGATAACCCACGGCTCAATAACCTTAAGGAAACCTTATTAGTTAACAATGTAGTAGTTGATGAGGTAAATGAGCAAATTAGCGCAAGTAACCTATTAACTTTTGTTTTACTAATTGGTGCATTTGTAGGGATAGGCTATTATTTATCTAAACAAGGAATGCGTCAAACATCTAAAGAATATGACAAAATGTCTTCAATTGAATTTTCTACAGAAAAAGATTCTAAAGTAAGTTTTGGTAGTATTGCAGGTAATGAGGAAGCGAAAGAAAACATGATTGAATTAGTAGACTTTTTAAAGCAACCTGAAAAATATGAACGATATGGTGCTAGAATGCCCAAAGGAGTAATCCTATATGGACCTCCTGGAACAGGTAAGACATTAATGGCAAAGGCCCTAGCTAGTGAAGCTGGTGTAGATTTCATTGCAGTATCAGGATCTGATTTTGTGCAGGTTTATGCTGGGCTAGGGGCAGGGAGAATAAGAAACCTATTTAAAAAGGCAAGAGAAAAGGGAAAATGCGTTATTTTTATAGATGAAATAGATGCTATTGGTAAGAAGAGAGACCGTGGTGGATTAGGCGGTAGTGATGAATCAGATAGGACATTAAACGCACTTCTAACAGAAATGTCTGGGTTTAAAGGAAGTGAAGGGATTATTATTATGGCAGCTACAAATAGGCTTGATATACTTGATGAAGCCCTGTTAAGACCTGGTAGATTTGATAGACAAATTGAAGTGGGATTACCAGATTTAAAGGCTAGAAAGGATATATTAAGTTTATATGTAAAAAATAGGCCAATGTCTCCAAATCTTAGTATTGATAGCTTAGCTCAACAGACTGTTTACTTCAGTGGTGCAAAAATCGAAAATTTAATAAATGAAGCAGCGATATATGCAGCAAAGGAAAATGCACAATATATAACTGAAGACCATTTAGATAGAGCATTTTATACTGTTGTAGCCGGGGAAGCAAAAAAAGATAGAAGTGGAATAAAAAAATTAGATAAGAGAATTACTGCATACCATGAAGCAGGGCATGCAGCAATTACTAAGCTACTATGTCCTGAAAATAAAGTAACTAAAGTGACAATTATTCCAAGCACTAAAGGGGCTGGGGGCTTTAGTATGAATATCCCGCCGGATAGAATGTATCATACTAAAGTTGATATGCTAAACAACATAAAAGTTTCTTTAGGTGGACGAGTAGTTGAGGAACTAGTATTTGGTGAAGATAATATTACGACTGGGGCTAGTAACGATATCCAAAAAGCAACAGAAATTCTAACAGCTATGATAAAACAATTTGGTATGAATGAAAAAGCAGGTATGTTAAATTACGATATTTTACAAGGTCATCATAGTGGAGTAGATGGAGAATTAAGAAAGCTTATAATGGATGAAATGAAAAAACTCTATGATGAGACTAAGACATTATTAGAAGCTAATATCAACTTAGTCAAGGAAATTGCTGAAGAGCTATTAATTAAGGAAACATTAAACGAAGAACACATAAATGAGATTTTTGATAACTACTGTAAACAGGAACAAAAGGAAAAATGTTCGTTTTGTAATTAGTTAATTTTAATGTATAATATTATTATGATCGAGGTTGTTAGTTATAACATCGTAAAATTCAACCGACAAATTATATCCGGGAGATTGTATTTTTATTTGGAAGAGATGCCTCTTTAAGTGGACCTCAGATGAATAATTGAAATCACCCACCTAGTTGAATCTCGGGTATGAATTTTACGATGACACGGCATCCTGGGTAAAATAGCCCACCTGGTAACAGGGGGCTATTTTTATATTCTTAAGATCTTAAGCTTTCTACAAAGGGTTTAATTTTTAATGTGTTTGTTAAATCTAGGGATATTACATATGTTAAGCATCCTATGGCACAGGATACAAGAGTGCTCCAACTATTTCTATTTGTTACGGAATACATAGCTTTATAAATTAAAATCATTAAAGCTATCATAATTGTAGAGCACAAAAGTGGTTTGATATAGGTTTGTAGTATTGGTAGATTTAATTTGAGATGCTTTCTTAAGGTTATCATATTAAGTACAGCGATTAGACATGTTGAGATTATGAAACCTATAAAAAATCCATTAATACCATACTTGGGATTCGCTATTAAAAAGTATGTGCAGTATAGCTGAATCAACATTCCTAATAAATAATTAACCGATGTAATTACCTGTTTGCCCATTCCGTGCAGTATGCCAGAGGAAGTATGTTGAATGCACATAAATATAGTTGCATAGCTAATTATAGATAAATATTTTCCAACATCCCCGTTATTATAAATTAGGTATCCTAGATGATCCCCAAACATAACTAGTACTATTGTGGTTGGTATTGCTACAAGCATAGTTACTTTCATAGCAAGACCAGATTTATATTTAACATCTGAAATGTTATTTACAGCCAATTGTTCTGATATATTTGGGATAATATTTAAAACTAAAGCTGTAGTAACTGTAAAGGGTAGAAATAATAAGGGCATTGCCATACCGGATATCTTACCAAAGATTTCTACTGATTCTATTGCACTTATACCAGATATCTCTAATCTCTGTGGAATTAGGATTGAATTTGCTGATTGCATCCCTACAGCAATTAATCTACTCAAGGTTATTGGTACGGATATAAACAATAAATCATTAAGTATATGAATAGACGGGGTTTTATAAAATTTCACAATTGTAGACCTAGATGTAAGCTTTTTAAAGTTAAACTTAAATATTAAAAAAAGCAAACTTCCTAGCTCTCCTAAAGTTACCCCTATAATAGCAATGTTAGCAGCAGAGACTGGATCTGTAGGTCTAACATAATATAGGTATGACAAAACAAAAACTATTCTGAACACTTGCTCAATTATTTGTGCATTTGCAGCGGGTTTAATATCCTTAAGTCCATAAAAGAATCCTCTCATAATACTTGAAAGTGTAATAACGCTTATAGCTGGTACGGACCACACAAGAGGGTAATAAAGCTTTGGATTTTTTAGTATATTATTTGTAATAAATTTTAGCTCAACGGAAACAAGTATGGACAACAATACTGATATGGCTCCACCTAAAAATAAAGCTATGGCTAGTACTTTATAAACTCCATTTCTATTGTTAACAGAGTTTTCTTTTGCAATCATTTTAGAAACTGCTATTGGTATGCCTGCAGTTGTTATAGTTATAACTACCATTAAAAAGGGAAAGACCATTTGATATAGACCTATAGCCTCAGCTCCAATGAGTCTGGATAGTATTATTCTATAAATAAAGCCTAGACACCTGACTATAAAATTAACAACTGCTAAAATAAATGTACTAAATAAAAAAGAAGAAGACTTTTTCAATATATCACCTTGTATAATGAAAACATAGGGGAAGTCATTATACATTTTCCTTTCTAGATTATTTTCTATATAATCTTTATAGGCGCTGTGGATTAGTTTGTTCACCTACGGCAGCTGTCCCTATACAGCCGACTGTTTCTTTTGAGGCTATAACCACAGCTCTATGTTCATTTGTTAATTAGTTAGATAACGCTTTGACGTTTTATATATAGCAAGGA